>CAYOWC010000089.1:0-16529 GCA_964407525.1 uncultured Desulfobacteraceae bacterium
CGCTTGGAAATTCTAGACTGGGTGTCCTGAGCCCCGTAACCCGTAACCCGTAACCACATTAATTCCTTACAACAAGGACGTCAAGCCGATGATTCCAGCGTTTTGTGACCGCCATGCCCCGTGGATTGCTTTTTTTCTCGGCGTTCTGTTTTTAATGCCCGGTATCTGGTCCGAATGCAGCATCACCGGGCAGGACGAATACTGGCTTTCCTTTCGAACACCCATGGAGACACTGGAACGGGATACCTGGTTTACAACGTGGGTCAATGAGGAACCGCGACTGCGAAAGCCCCCGCTTCTTTATTGGGCCATTTCACTCACCTATAAAACATTTGGGATCCATCCATTTTCAGCTCGAATATGGGGCGTTTTGGCCGGGGCCGGGCTTGCGGCCTGTTCCGCACTCCTGTACAGGGAATTGTTCAGGAAAAGCGGTTTATTGGCCGGGCTGATCACCCTCAGCGTTATTACCGTGGCTATCGAGGGCAGAAGAGCCATGCTGGATCTCCCCATGGCTTTTTTCACATCCATGGCCGTCCTCTACGCCCTGAAATGGGGGAAGTCCGGACGGGCTGGCTGGATTCTGCTTTCCGCACTCTCCCTGGGGTTTTCGTTCCTTGTAAAAGGACCTGTGGGGATCGGCCTTTTTTTCGCCGCCTCCTTAAGCGCCCTTTTTGTTTTCAAAAAATGGCGTTTTCTGGTTTCACACTGGGCCCACTTTTCCCTGGCCATTGTCCTTTTTGCCGCGGTTTGCCTGCCTTGGCCTCTCATCATGGCCCATCTCTGGCCCGGTTTTCTCGCGGTCATGGACAATGAAGTTGCGGCCAGGGGAATCGGGACCTTTCATCCCGGAAAGGCCTTTTCCACCCTTGGGGCCTCCTTCGGGCTTGTGTTTCCATGGTCGCTCGTCCTCCTCGCCTCGCTGATCTATACAATAGCCCACGCAAAAAGCAAAGGAGAACAAAAAGACCTCTGGCTTGTTGCCTGGTTTTTCAGCTGCGTGATCCCTTTCATGTTCATTCGGGCCTTTGCCCGTTACATGACACCCATGATTCCTGCAGCTTCGGTTCTGTGTGCAAGCTGGTTGATTCGTTACCAGGGGGCGTGGAAGAAAAGGCTGATTCGAATTTCCATCGTCCTGCTGGCCATCGCTTCTCTCTTTTTCATTTCTTTCTTTCTCTGGTTTCAAAAAGGCGTCGTCATGGCAATGGCTTGCCTCCTTTGCTGCGGGATCATGTTGTGGACAGCCTTTAGGTCGAACGATGCACGCCCGGTTGCCTTGACCACGGCAATCCTGCTTTCTCTGTTAATGGGCGGCCTCTATCCGACCCTTGGCATAAACGCCATACCCTCTGATCTTGATGAAATCGTAGGGCCGCTGCCCGTGGCAGCCTTCAACAGTTCCCAACCCTCCATGTTGTCTATCCGTTTAAAAAGGAGCGCCATACAGATCCGGTCCTTCGTTGAGGCAGACAGGAACAAATTGAAAAAGTTCAACGGCTTCGTTTTCATGAGAAAGGAATACATCGGCGCCTTTGAAAACTTAGCGCGAAAGCTGAATATTTTCTATGAGAAAACAGGATGTTTTGACAGTTTTTATTCGCGAAAGGCCTGGATTCGTTTCGCAAGGGAAGACGCCGACACCAACGACTGGAAAGACGCCATAAAAAAGAGATCCCTGGACAACTTAAAACCCACTATCTGTTACTATCGCGTGCACCCTGAAGGCGGTGCTCATGAATAGGCGCACAGTAGCCATTCTGATCCTTGCGGCTTTAGCTATTCATGTCTGGCCCTTTTTTCTGTGGCTCTCGAACACCGGTGCCCATGAAAATGCTTTTGTCCTGCCCTTTCAAAATACGACGTCTGGCAGAAAAAAACCGTTCATGACGGAAAAATTCATCATCCCCGACCAAGGCGATCGCATGGTGCACGTGGCTTCCCTCTGCGAAATGCCAGGGGGGAAATTTGTAGCGGCCTGGTATGGGGGTACACGAGAGGGAGCCAAAGATGTGGCCATTTTCTTGTCTTTCCTTGATCCCCGGAAAGAGGGTTCCTGGACCGAACCGGAGGTGGTCGTAGATCGAATATCCGCATCGAAAGAACTATACCGATATATCAAGAAAGTGGGCAACCCCGTAGTGTTTTCCGACCCCATGGACCGTCTCTGGATGATTTTTGTGACGATTCCCTTTGGAGGATGGTCCTGCAGTTCGCTCAATGTGAAGATATCAAATGATGGGGGGGACACATGGACAGATACCACCAGACTGACTCTGAGCCCTTTTCTCAATATCAGCGAACTGGTCAGGAACAATCCGGTGCTCCTGCGGGACGGCCGATTCGGAGTACCCATTTATCATGAATTCATTGGTTATTTTCCCGAAATACTTTGGATCAAGGTAAAAAAAGGACAGGACGCCTGCATTGAATACGGAAAGACCAGAATAATCGGAGGTCGGGATTACATTCAGCCTGCCATTGCAGTGTCCAACGAACTTTCAGCCTGTGCATTTTATCGGTGTCGTTCTGAAAAAAGAAAGGTGGGCATGGGAACAACGGTTGACGGCGGAGCCACGTGGTCAGCCGCCAGAAAACTTGAACAGGCCAATCCGGATGCATCCCTGGATGTCGTCACGCTCTCTGATGGCCGGTTTCTCATGGCCTATAACGACAGTTTCAACAAGCGGGAGAACCTCAAGTTAGCCCTGTCCAACGACCGCGGAAAGACCTGGCAAGCAGTGGCAACATTAGAGAATTCGCCAGGGCATGAATTTTCTTATCCATACATGATCAAAAGTCGCTCCGGGGATGTTCACCTCGTATATACGTGGAAAAGAAAGCGGATCAAGCATGTGGTCTTTAATGAAGCATGGATCCATTCCATGGAGAAGACATCCGTGGAAAAGCGAGAACACCAATGATTGCAACAGTTTTCTCCTTTCTCTTTCCTTCTCTGGTGATTATGATGCTGCTTCAAATGGGAACACACCGGCTCAACTGGAAGACTGTCGGTTGGCGACCCGCTCTGATCTTGTTCCTGGTTTCCGTTTTTATTGCCTCCTTCCCGGTGAAAGGACTGCCTCTGGGTCGCTGGCTCTTCAGTTTTAATGCGAATTTCAGTATCACATTGACCGCTCTCCTTTTCTGTCGAGTATGGCAGAAAGCCATGGGAATCAAACTTTTTCGACCCATTGATTTCCAGGCAGCGTGGATTTTCTCTGCCATTACAGGCCTCGTTCTTTACCCAATGGCCCTGGGCATGGGCCCTTTTGACCCCTACACGGCAGGCTGGGGATTCTCCTGGCTCTCTGTAAAGGTCCTGATGATCACAATCATACTGGCATTTCTGAAAAACCGCTTTGCCGTCGTGCTGTTGCTAGCGGTTCTTGCCTGGAATCTCCGTCTGCTTGAATCCCGAAATCTATGGGACTACTTCACAGATCCCTTTCTAACGATTTTTTCGCTGGTGATGCTCATAATAAGGGGCATTGAATCTCTTCGAAAACGGCCGCTTAGGGAAACCCGCTGAAAAGTTTCGCGCCATAGGGTCCCACAGTTCCACAGTTCCACAGTTCCACAGTTCCACAGTTCCACGGTTCCACGGTTCCACGGTTAAAAGTTTCACATTGGATGCAGATTTCAAGTGATATTTCATCAGGATCAATCCCTTTCTCAGCAGCTTCTTCCATGGAATGCTTTACATTTGTTCAGCTATCGGATAGATTTTCCTTAGTCGTTGAACCCTTGAACCCTTGAACCCTTGAACCCTTGAACATACTAGAGCATACGAGAAACATGACCCAGGAAAAAGCGCCGGAAATTTCCATCGTGGTGCCCATATACAACGAAGCCCCCAACCTTCGGCCATTGGTTGATAAAATCTGCAGCGTCATGCGCCCTCTGGGTCGTTCCTTTGAACTCCTACTTGTGGACGACGGAAGCACAGACGAAAGCAGAGACATCCTAACTTCTCTGAAAAAAGAAAACCGGGAGCTGCGCATACTCTTTTTCAGGCGAAACTTTGGCCAGAGCGCTGCCATGACCGCAGGATTTGACCATGCCCGCGGGGGAATTGTGGTCAGCATGGACGGGGACCTTCAAAACGATCCTGCAAACATTCCAAAAATGATAGAGCGGCTGGAAGAAGGCTTCGACCTGGTAAACGGGTGGAGAAAAGACCGGAAAGATAAATTCTTTTCAAGACGACTGCCCTCCATTATCGCCAACAGGATTATCGGAAAAGTTACAGGCGTTCACCTCCATGATTACGGGTGCACCTTGAAATCCTACCGCAGCGAACTGGCCAAAAAACTTCTTCTGTATGGGGAACTTCATCGCTTCATTCCCGTCCTTGCGGATTTTCACGGCGCCAAGATAGACGAGGTAGTTGTTTCACACCATCCCAGAAGAGAGGGAAAAAGCAAGTATGGAATAAGCAGGACTTACCGGGTAATACTTGACCTGCTTCTCATGCTTTTTTTCCAGAAATTTGCCACCAGGCCCCTCCATCTTTTCGGGCTCGGTGGCGGGTTGCTGTTTACTGTAGGATTTCTCATTGAGCTGTATTTGACATGCCTGAAGATATTTGGAGGGCATGATATCGGTGGCCGGCCGCTTCTCCTTCTGGGGGCCATGCTGATCATTACAGGCATAGGGCTGGTCGGGATCGGTCTTTGCGCAGAGCTGATCGTTCGCACCTACTATGAATCCTCGGACAAACGAATATACTCCGTACGGGAGATCCTGGAGTGACCAGTACAATGCGTCGCCGTATAAGCTGGCTGATACGAATCACCATTAGCGGCGGCATTATCCTTTGGCTCTTTTCCAGATACAACCTCAGGGAGGTTCTGACTTCCTTTGAAGCGCTGCCTTTACATATGCCGGCTGCAGCTTGCTTGATGTACCTTGCAGCCCAGATGCTCAGCAGCCTCAGGTGGCAGGTATTGTGCACACTTTTTTCTTTCCGGGACAAGTGGCGTACCTTTCTGGGCTTTTATTTTGTGGGCATGTTTTTCAACCTTTTCCTGCCAACCGGTCTCGGGGGAGATTTTTTCAAAATCCATTTTCTTTCCCGGAAAAATGGCAGGAGGCTCTCCGCTACTTTCACGGTTCTTGGGGATCGACTCTTCGGGTTAATTGCCATGTTGCTCATAGGCGCCGCGTCCGTAAAAATCAGGCCTGACCTGCTGCCGTCTCCACTTTCGGACATCCTCTTTGCGGGCGGACTGGCCGTATTGGGAGGGCTTTTCTTCCTGCCCCTTATTGCAAGAATGGAAATCCCTTTCTGGCCGGCTCTTTCCCCCTATCTCAAAGACCTTTTAGCCATCTGGCGAAGGCCAAAAGAGATGTTCATCATCCTTGGACTTTCCTTCATTCTTCAGGCTTTGGGGATGGGGGCTGTAGCTGTGTTGGGTTCGGGCCTGGGCATCAAGGTTCCCGTCACGTTCTATTTTGCTGCCGTACCTGTCGTAGCCATAGCCATTCTAATTCCCATAAGCTTGAACGGGATAGGGATCAGGGAGGGGGCGTTCGTTTACCTACTGGGACTCAAGGGTATTCCAGCAGCCCCTGCTCTATGTCTTGGTCTTCTTTATTTCGCAGTACAGGCAGCCGTCAGCCTCATAGGGGGAGCCGCCTATGCCGCAGGCTTTCACCGCCGGGATACTACCCTGCAGGACCGGCCGGACATATAAATCATGACCATTTATACCTATATCATAAAAGAGATCTGGCCTAATTTCATAGCCAGCCTCCTGGTTTTCGTTTTTGTCATGGTTGCGGCCCAGATGCTCTCCATCACGGAATTAATTGTGACCAGCGGAGTGAAGGTTACGCAGGTGGCCGGCATGATTTTTTTTCTCCTGCCTGATATACTTTCTTTTGCCCTTCCCGCGGTAACCCTCATGGCTGTTGTAGTAGCCTTTCTGCGTCTCTCCGCGGACAGCGAAATCATTGCCCTCAAATCCTCCGGCGTAAGCCTCTACCAGATGCTTCCACCTGTGGTGATCTTTTCGTTTCTGATTTTCATCATTGCCATGACCATTACGGTATTCGCCGCTCCCTGGGGCAACCGTTCTTTTAAAGATCTTCTTTTCAAAATCGCTAAAAGCAAGGCCGATCTGGGAATTAAGGAGCGCGTCTTTTCGGAGCCTTTTGAAGACGTGGTCATATACGTAAATAGTTTTTCAAAGCAAGACGGGGTATTACGGGACATCTTTGTGGTTGACAGAAGGGATAAGTCCGTTGCAAATACAATTATTGCCGAAGAGGGGCATATCCTCATCAATCCTGATAAACGGATTATCACACTGTATTTCATGAAAGGGATAATCTTCCAGGTTGAAGAAACTTTCGATTCAGCCCGGACCATAAACTTTAACACATACGGCTTGAATATCGGTCTCAAGGACATTCTGGCCAATTTGGAAACAAGGGAAAAAGCCCCTCACGAACTATGGGTGCAAGATCTTGTAAAAGAGCTGAAAACTGCTCCGAAAGGAGACAGGAGGCGCAACCGAATTATGCGGGAGCTGATTGAAAAAGTATCCATACCGCTGTCCATCATTTTCATGGGGATTATCGGAGTTCCCCTTGGTGCACAGATACGCACGCGTGGGCGAACAACCGGGATTGGTATCAGCCTGGTTGTTTTTTCCGCCTACTACCTGTTTCTCACAGCCATCAGGAGTATTTGCTCCAGCGGAGCGATCTCTCCCGCGTTTGGGGTATGGCTGCCCGATATATTTCTGATCCTGTTCAGCATTGCCCTCCTCCGTCGGGCTTCCAGGGAACGATCCTCCTTTTATTTTCCACGATTGCCATTTAGAAAAAAGACGACATCATGAAACTGATTTATTTTCTTCTCCCATTCGGTCTAGGATTGGCATTTGCACTGATTCTGACCCCCTTTACAAAACGCCTCGCCCGGAAGACAGGAATGGTCGCCATCCCCAAAGATAACAGGTGGCACCGGCGGGAAACGCCCCTCCTGGGTGGAGTCAGTATTTTCTGTTCCATGATGGCTGCGTGGTTCCTTGGCGCCTGGTTGTCCGGTCTTGATACTTTCCCTGATGCCTATCTCATCCTGTTGTTGTGCGCGGGAGGAATTTTCGCCCTGGGGCTGACAGATGACATCGTGAATATGGACCCGCAACACAAGCTGGCAGGACAGATCATTATTACCTCTCTGCTCTTGTTTTTCGGTTTTAGATTGGAGTGGACCCAGTACCAGACCATTAATCTCTTTTTTTCCATCCTCTGGATTGTGGGCATTACCAATGCGTTTAACCTGCTGGACAATATGGACGGCCTTTCATCCGGCGTGGCTTTTATTTCCGGCGCTTTTCTGCTTGTCTTAACCTATTTTGGCGTCAATCCGGGGCCGTTACACCAGCCTTTCCTTATCACCCTGGGCGCCTTTTTAGGAGCTATCCTTGGATTTCTGGTTTTCAATTTCAATCCGGCTTCCATATTCATGGGGGATGCAGGCAGCCTGTTCATGGGCTTTACCCTGGCCTGCCTGACCATATCCGGGAGTTCCCAACATACCGACGGAAGTGGGTTTCTCAATTTCGCCTCTATTATCTCAATCCCGGTGCTCATCCTTTTTATACCGATCCTGGACACCGGATTCGTCAGCATTATGCGTAAACTTTTCCGAAGACGGATTTCCCAGGGAGGACGCGACCATTCTTCTCACCGACTGGTGGCTATCGGATTCAGTGAAAAAAAAGCTGTCCTGATCCTGTATGCATTTTCCGTAACCTCCGGCCTCATGGCCCTCCTGATTAACCGTCTTTCGGCCGGGACAGCAATCGTCATCGTTATTGTGTACCTCCTGTTCATCCTGTTCTTCTGGATCTACCTTGCCCGGGTTAAGGTCTATTCGGAAAAACCGATCATCGATCATGACGGCGCCAGGGGAATTACAACAATCCTCCTTCAGGTTACCTACAGAAGAAGGGTATTTGAAGTGCTGCTCGACCTGGTGCTTATAACAATTGCCTACTACACCGCATATCTTCTCAGGTTTGAAGGGACAATCGGTCCCAATTTTGATTTCTTTCTAAATTCCCTGCCGGTCCTCATTGCCTGCCAGGTCTTGTTCTTCTATATTTTCGGAGTCTATCGAGGAGTATGGGAAGATACGAGCATCAGGGATCTGATCGTGTACGGCAAGGCCATTACGGCCGGAACAATAGTCCCCATCCTGATTCTGCTTTTCATGTACCGGTTTTACAGCTTTTCAAGGGCTGTTTTCGTTATCTACTGGGGGCTGATGCTGCTGATGGTGTCCCTGTCCAGGCTTTCTTTTCGCCTCTTAGATGAAGGAATCCGAAAAGGAAACCGGAGCGGGAATCGGGTTCTGATCTATGGTGCAGGGCTTGGAGGCCAAATGACCATGCGGGAAATTGAAACCAACAAAGATCTGGGAATGATCCTCGCGGGGTTTATGGATGACAATCCCTCATTGAGAAAGAGAAAAATTCGCGGCTATCCTGTTTTCGGTGGCATGGCGGATCTGAAAGAGGTCATTAAAAAGCGTGGGATCAAGGAAATCATTATTTCCTTCAGGGAAAAAAGCACTGAAAAAAAGACGGAGATTCGGAATCTTTGCAGCGAGATGGAGATCGACATGAAGATCAAAGAGATGAAGCTCCGCATTGAATAGCACCTAAAAACTGCAATTAGCTTTTGGCTATTAGCCGTTAGCTTAAAGGTCTCAAGCATTTACATAGATTCTGTCTAGCCGAGGCATCCCTTTTTGATGCGGATCTATTTCACCGTAAATTGTTGAAATTGTATTCCTAATAGCTAAAGGCTAACAGCTAATTGCATCTTTTAAGTAGCGGGATCATCACAAAGAACGTTTCTTTTTAAGAATCAACTGCTTTCGTTGCCTCGCCAGTTTCTGTTTATCCTCCACCTTATCGGATTCATCCACGATCTCTCTTCCCAGGATTTCCTCAAGGACATCCTCCAGGGATATGAGTCCGGACAGGCCTCCATACTCGTCGATAACTGCAAAAAGGTGCTGTTTTAATTCCAGGAACTCCACAAGGACACTGTTTAAACGGGCTGTCTCAACCACAAAATGAACCGGCCCCATGAGGTCGCCCAAGGTGTATTTTTTTTTACCATGGGCCACAGCAACCAGGATCTCTTTCGTCAGCGCAACCCCCACAATATCTTCTTGATTTTCACCATAAACGGGGATCCGGCTGTGTTCCAACCCACCTGTTGTCTCCATGGCTTCTTCCACTGTAAGTTCCCTGCTGAGAGAGAAAACAACCGTCCGGGGGGTCATCACATCCTTGGCCGTCTTTTCATGGAGAGTAAGGATTCTTTCAATGGCCAGTTTCTGATAGGACTTAATGGCCCCGCTTCGCTGGCTCACATGCACCATGGCCTGGATCTCTTTTGCTGTAATCAGTTCTTCCTGATGCCCTTTGCTGATGATGCGCGTGACAAGGCCGATAAGCCAGATGCCGGGAGTCATGATCCAGACCAGCCCTTTTAAAGGATAGGCCACAAGCCCGACAAGAGAACGACCGTATACCACCCCCGCGGTCTTGGGAATAATTTCAGAAAAAATGAGGATGGATACGGTAAAGAAAACGGAGAAATAGATAAGCCATTCCTTCCCGAAAACAGCGGTTGCAGCCGCCCCCGCAAACGCAGCCCCCGCCGTATTGGCGATGGTATTGAGAGTCAGAATGGCCGCTATGGGTTGCTCCACGTTCCGTCGCAAATCCCTCAAGATGCTTCCCCCGGGCCGTTTTTCCTGCGCCATCACCTCAAGATGTCGCCTGGGAACGGAATAAAGAACCGATTCAAAAAGGGAGCATATGGCAGATATCAGGATGGCAAAACTCACTGCAAGGACTAATTCTATCATTTTATTTGTACCTTTTTCCCTTTCCGGTATCTCCGCTCTTTTTCGTGGGAAAATTCCCCCGTCTCCGCCATGTTCCGTATTTCCTCTGGTCGGTTGATATTGAAAAAAGATCTGAGTTCGGGATCAAATTGCACGATTTCGTCTTCCCCCACATACCCTACGGAAACGTACTGAAAGAGCCGGACAATCTGGTAATTTCCAGACTGGATAAGTTTTTCAATAAAGGGTATGCATTTCGTCCCGTACAGGGCGTGAAGGGCTTCTATTTTCCAGGTTATCTTGGGAACGACCACATCAAACTGGTCTTTTATGCCAACCATGTAACGAATTAAATCGGGGCTCAAAAACGGCATGTCACATGCGACGAAAAAGCCTGCTTTCCCTGGGATCATCTGCAATCCGGTAAGAATCCCCCCCAGAGGGCCTAATCCCGGAATAATGTCCCGACGCATGGGCATATTGAGATAGGAATATTCTTCCGGGCTGTTGGTCACAATCACGGTTTGCTCAAAAATAGACTGGAGAACCCCCGCGACCCTTTCAATCAGGGGAATACCGTCAACCTCAACAAAGGCTTTGTTGGCGCCGTAACGACTGCTCTTTCCCCCCGCAAGAATAACCCCGGAGACATCGGCTGAAAGGACTTTTTTTCTACGCGTTGAATTCTTTGATGCGACGGGCATGGGTATAAATCCGGTTGGTTTTTTTTGCCATATCTACAAGCGTAATATTGTAAAATCTAGCTGCTTCCACAGCCCTCGACGTGGGCCGGGACATGGTTAAGAAAAGAGGAAACCCGGCCCTGGCCACTTTCAGAATCATTTCGAGGCTCGCTCGGCCACTGGAAACGGCAATCTTATCATGCGGGGAAATCCCTTTCAAGAGCATGGTTCCAATCGCCTTGTCCAAGGCATTATGACGGCCCATATCTTCACTGTGAACGACACATTTTCCCTCCGGGTCGAAAAGAGCTGCAGCATGGGCCCCGCCTGTTTTTGAATGAAGAGGCTGGAAACTATTGAGGTCATTGGAAACATTATAAAGGGTCTCCATGGAGAAGCGCTGCCTGCTTTTCACTCTGCACAGTCCCTTTTTCAAATTACGGAAATTCTCAGTTCCACAAATGCCGCAACTTGAGAAAGAAATTCGTCTTCCAACGAATTCCCCTGCAGGGGCGGCATATCCTGGAATAGACATTTTGGCCTCTATGATCTCTTCGTCATAGTCCTGATGTGACTGGGAAATTTCGCATTCCGCAATTTGTTGAACATCATTTATAAGACCTTCGGTAAAAACAAATCCTGTCGCCAGTTCTTCGGCCATTTGCGGTGTGAACATGATAAGGGTATGATTCTGTCCATTAATACTAATCTGTAAGGGGGTTTCAGCTATTAATTCCGTCGAAAGTTGAGAAATATCGCCATTTTTTTGTGTAAATGAACGGAAAGAATGATAAACATCGATTTTTTTCATGGTTCCCTTTAAGGAAGAATGTTTATTCCTATTGACTTTGGCCGATAAAATGGTATGCTCAGAAATTATTAAATAGAATTGAGGATAATGAAAGGAGCATTTTGAGCAGAAGCGATCTCATTCAGTTAGAAGGCGTTGTACAGAGGGTGCTCGGCGGCGGCACCATGGAAATCCAATGCGACAACAACATGACAGTCAGGGGAGTCCTTTCCGGCCGGATGAAAAAGCACCGGATAAAGGTGATGGTTGGTGACCGTATTCAAGTCAGCGTGTCACCCTACGACACATCCCATGGTCTGATAACCTACCGCTTTTAATGCCCCCTCCCAGGGTTAATCCCTCTCGCATATTTCAACAAGGACACCGTTGGTTTCTTTCGGGTGGATAAAAGCAATTTTCGCCCCTCCGGCGCCTTTTCGGGGTTCCTTGTCGATGAGCCTTACCCCTTTTGCCTTCAGTTCCTCCAGGGCATCGTGGATGTTTTCTACCCTGAAAGCGATGTGCTGCACACCTTCCCCACGGGCATCTATGTATTTGGCTACGGGTCCATCCGGTTCCGTGGTTTCCAGCAACTCAACCTCGCTGTCCGTAATTGGGATAAACGCAACGTTAACCTTCTGTTCTTGGACATTTTCAATGTCTTCGATTGCGAGGCCCAGAATATCTGTGTAGAATTTTCCAGCCTGTTTGATTTCTTTGACTGCAATACCTATGTGGTCAATATGCTTAATCTTCATTTTTTTCTCCCTGTTCGTGTCAACTGCTCTTTGGGCAAAGTAACGTCTCCCCGGCTTATTTCAAAAAAACGATCCCTTTCTTTTCCAATTGAAAAGGAAATCTAGGGGAAAACCACTTGCCTTTAAAAGACTTGACTACTATTATATAAGGACCGATGGCAATCATATTACCATAACTTTTGTTCCAGATCCAAGGTTTTATCCATGAAAGATGTCCCTTTTCGCTGTTCAATTGATTATGAAGGAGAATCATGAAAAAGAACTGGTCCATTTTAATAACTCTACCAATAATTCTGGCGATTTTTGGAATCGCCGGTGCGGCGACAGCCCCCGCAACTTCCATAAAAAAAATCGCGATCATGCCATTTTCCATGAATTCGGACAAGGATCTCAAGTTTCTGCAATTGGGCATTATAGATATGCTCAGTTCCAGGCTTGCCTGGAAAGACAAAATAGAAGTCATTGAAAAAGGACTTGTCCTTAGTAAATCAGACGCTTTCCCCGGTCCAATGGACAAGCAAAAAGCTCTTGAAATAGGGAAGGCGCTGGGGGCTGACTACGTCATTCTGGGGAGCCTGACTGTATTTGGCGACAGCGTCAGCATGGACGCAAAGATATTGGATGTAGCAAAAGACAAAGAACTTGTGAGTGCCTTTGAACAGTCCAAGGGCATGGATGGTGTTATTCCTACAGTAAACAAATTTGCTGAAGACATTAACGCCAAAGTCATGGGGAAATATGTCCCGGAGCATGAATCCGGCCCTGTGGCAAGGAGAGAAGAGGCTGGCGCACTCATTGCGACTGGTCAGGGGCCGGGTGGCGCCAAGGCAGCATCCTACGTAAAGCGTTTCAAGCTTGAAATACGGGGGCTCGGTGTAGGCGATCTGGAGGGCGACGGAAAAAATGAACTGGTCATGATCGATAAAAAGACGGTGTACATCTATAAATGGATAAAAAACACCCTTTCTGAAACCGCCGCCATCAAAGGAAGCTGGTCCCCCGATTATAACTACGTGAGCGTTGCGGACATGGATGGAAACGGCCGAGCTGAAATTTATGTCACCAATCTCACCCTGTCAGACGTCTCGTCTTTTGTTTTGGAGTGGGATGGAAGCCGTTTTAAAGAGATCATCAGCGGACAGAAATGGCTGTTCAGGGTTATTGACCTCCCGGGAAGGGGCCAAACCATTGTGGGACAGAAGAGAGCCATTGAAGGGTCCTACTACGGCGATGTATTCACACTCGTGCGGCAGGGAGACAATTTGACTGCCGGAGAACCGATTAAACTGCCCCATGGCGGAAACGTCTTCAACTTTGTTCAGTCCGATCTCACGGGAAAAGGCGGTACCTACACCACCATGTTGAATCCGTATGAATACCTCGAAGTATTCGATGGCCAGGACGCAAGGCTCTGGAAAAGCGATGACTATTACGGAGGAAGTCTTGCTTTCATAAATGACTTGAAGACAGACATGAACCGTATGGTCGGCGTGCCGGTAAGGGTTTTCCTGCCGTCTCCCATTTTTTTAAGCGATGTGGATGAAGACGGAAAAAAAGAGGTGGTTATCTGCCAGAATATTTCTAAAACCCTCCGTGTAACCAATGATTTCAGATGGTTTGGAAGCGGGAAGGTGCATTTCATGGCCTGGGACGGAGTGGGCCTAAGCACGGTATGGACATCACAAAAATTGTCGGGAACAGTCGTAGGCTATGAGGTGGCGGATCTGGACCAAGACGGTAAGAATGAGCTCATTATCGCATCCGTTACCAGTGACAGTTACTTCCTCGGGTTCCCAAAAAGCCGTCTCGTTCTGTACGACCTGAAATAGAGCACACCTGCAGGGAGTGGCGATCTGTATGGTGATTCGCAAAGCGACAATATGTGGTCTCAAAGATCATTGGGGTTCCCCCCTTAAAGGGTTATCATATAGAGGAAGGTATCCCGGTCAGCCTCTTCTGAAAAAACAGGGCAACCCCCAGACAGATAGAAACCACCAGAAAGCACAAAAGAAAAGCATCCTGATAGGCCACCACGGGGTAGATGCCGTCCACCCTGCCCGCCCGGTCTAAAATAGCCCCGGTCCAGACCTGAAAAATTGCCACCCCCACAAACGGAAAAGGATTAAGGAGACCAGTGGTGAGCCCCAGGATCGATGCCGGGGTGGTGTCTCTCACCAAGGCCCACAGGATTGTTCCCAGACCCCCGGAAGCCCCACCCAGAATCAACAAAATGGATAAGGTCCCCAAAATCCCCAGATTGTTTCCGGCGAACACCAAACATGCCCATAAGACTGTTTCCATAGCCAGAATGCCGATGAGTACCCGCACTTTATTCAGATGGAACCGGCTGGAAAGCCAGCCCGTGAAAGGGGCCCCCAGGATCAGGCCAATGGGGATGACCATATTGAACATGCTGGCATGAAAAAGATCCATGCTCAGCAGGGACATGAGGAAAGTGGTTGCCCAGAGACCCTGGAATGTGAGATAGGTCCCAAAGGCCCCGAAGAAGATAGCTCCCATTATCCAGAAACGAAGAGAGCTGAAGATGTGAAAGGTCGATTTCAGAGGACCAACGGCCCTTTCGCCTTCGGATGGAGTGCTCTTTTCGTGGGACGTGGCAGCCTTTGGAAGGGGGTTCCTAATAAGCAGAAAAGCACCAAGGGCGAGTCCCAGAGTAATGGCGCCGATCCCCATGAAAGTACCCCTCCAGCCCCACATCTGGGCTGCCCAGGCCAAGGGGGTGGTGGCGACAATGGCCCCGAGATTTCCCAATGCCAGAAGGGTCCCGGTCAGGGTGGCGAACTCTTCTTCCCGAAACCATTGGGAAAAGGCCTTCATGCCGGGGACAAACACGCCCCCCACACCAAAACCGATAAGAGCCCGACCCGCTGAGGCCCACTCGATGCTGGGGGCCAGCCCAAAAAGAAAACAGCCCAGGGCCGCAACCAGGGTCCATCCGGACACCACCCAGCGGGGACCCCATCGATCCGCAAGATAACCAACCACAGGCTGCTCAAAAGCATAGAGGTAGAAGTACATGGAGGACATGAACCCCAGGACCGTGGCGTTGACATCAAAGGTAGCCAGGAGATCAGGAGCGATAACCGATGTGGAGACCCTGTGAAAATAAGCGAAAAAGTAGACGGCCGCGATGGCGCCAAAGACCGTCCAGCGGCCACCCCAGGGGGATCTTTTTTGTTTTTGATAGGACATCATGGCCTGCCGATCGTTTCGAGAAATCTGGCAATGTCGCGTTTTTTGATTTTCCTTTCTAATACCATCGCCTCATCTCGTATCTGGAATTTCTGGATATTAACCTACTTCCAAGGGCCTTTGAACCGTTTGGTAGTTTTTGAGAGACGGTAGCCCGGATCGTTGTGTTCACGCAAACGGCGCTCAACATCTGAAGTGTACGCACATTATCTCCCCGATGTTTCGCTCTGAATAATGTACACCCAGAAGGCCACGGTTTGTTTCAAATATAAAATAAAAAACCCGGCTATTTTCTCGCCTGGGCTTTCTTTATGTGATGGCTCCCCCTGGTGGACGCACTTCGACCCCAATTTGCCAGCCCATCGAAAGGGGTGATAGATACCATTCTTGTTGCTAAGATGCAATTAAATGATGGGTTTCTTGCCAAAGGGGAAATGACAAAATTTGAGTGGGCCATTTTTTTTACTTAAGTTTTTCAGGATTATGCCGATGTTACTGTGAAGGAACTGTTTCTGTTCATAGGCAAAAAAGCAGTGAAAGGAGTGACGTTGCAGATGAAAGACAATTATGGCCTGAAAAAATGCTTTTTGATGTTTCTATCGACGCTGTTCTTTGTGTCGGCGGTATCCGCTCAGGAGAAACCATTTCTCATACTTGATGGGCCCGATGTAGTACAGGTGGGCAAGTCGCTGACCTATTCCGTTTCCACCCGGGGGGGAACAGACACCCGCTACACGTGGCGACTGGGTTACACGTCAAAAAATGCGGCTACAATTAAAGACGGCATCCTCACTGCCCTCAATCCCGGAATTGTCGGCATTCACGTAAATGGCAACGACACCGGCGCCACGGCCGAACTTCATGTGCAGGTGGTCACGAATAAGAACCGCAGCGTGACCATTACCGGCCCGGATAAGGTGGCCATTGGCAATACAGCCGCCTTTTCTGCCAGCAGAGGGGCCGTTTCCGATGGAAACTACGCCCGGTTCATTTTTTACAGCAACGACGCTCAAAAGATCGCCGCGATAAATACCGATACCGGCGAGCTTGAAGGACTCAGAGAGGGACCGGTCATCATCGGCGCGATGGATTTGCTTACGGGCCTGTCGGGCGAAAAGACGGTACTTGTTGTCGCATCGGAAAAAACAGGGTCAACCGGAAGCAATGTGGAATCCTTTTCGTCAAGAATGACAGCAAGTCAT
>CAYOWC010000090.1:0-15940 GCA_964407525.1 uncultured Desulfobacteraceae bacterium
CAACGACAAAAAGGAAGAAAAGGGTTATTTTACCACATCAGTTCCGGTTGACCCGGATTTATTTAATGCCGCTTTTACCCTTGCCTGAGCTTCAACATATAGGTCACCGTACTCGTCTTTATAACGTTTGGCCGCGTCACTGGAAACCCATGTTTCCTGTTCCGTGATTTTGTCACTGGGCTCTACATTCGCCCCAAACGGAGGATTCGTCAGGATAATATCAAAGCGACCTTCAAAAATACCATTAACGTTTAAGAATCCGTCATGGTGGTGCACACCGCCATGACCATCACCATGCATAATCATGTTCATCTTGCTGGTTCGGGCCATCCGGTCATTGGCATCTGTCCCATAGATACATCTATTGGAAAGCTTCCACATGCGAGAATTTTCAGTGCGCTGATCAATGGTTTTCTGGATTTTATCATACTGCTTTCGAAGTTTTACTGCTTTGTCTTCCTCTCCGAGTTCCTTGTTTTTAAGAATTTCATCTTTGTATTCATTGTATTGTCTGTCTGCATCGGCAAGGATTTGTTCTCTGACAATTTCAAAAACACGGATGAGAAATCCGCCTGACCCACTGGCCGGATCGCACACGATTTCCCCTTCTTTGGGATTTACCATATGGACCATGAATTCCACAATAGAACGAGGGGTAAAAAACTGGCCGATCTCACCTCGAAACGTGCGGCCGAGGAATCGTTCAAAGGCAACGCCCTTGATATCCTCACTGGTATCAGACAAATTATATTTCTCCAGTTTGCGCACAATTTCCGTGCCGGTTGCAGGCTTCAGGTTGATGCGCTCATCATCTTCGAAAATTTTATCAGTGGAATAGGCCTCTTTGGTCCGTGTAAAGAGCATGTCCAGAGGGTTATCACCGAGTTGCTCTTCCAAAAAATCGACACTGAACAGGTTTTGACGCCTGCGTTTTTTACTCAATTCCCGTTCCACCCAAACCTTTACAAAGAGAATTTTGGCAATTTCATCAAACGCTGCGGCTGGATCTTTCTTCTCCCGGTTACGGATAACATTGTGGCATTGGTGCAAAAGGTCGGCAAATTCCTTTTCCTTGAATACTCTAAGCTTTGAGAGCAGCTCCTTGATTTCCTTATCCGATGCATCCGCGTGGGGGATATTTTCAATCTCTTCAATATACCCCGGCATTCTATCCTTCTTAACTCTCCAGAATCTGGTCTCCCGTGAATTGTGGGTCACGAAAAAAGGGGCATCTGCGATACGTGCATAGCACTCGCCTTGTGCATAATCCGCAGCTTTAATCGTTACGTTATCAGATTTGCATTCAATGATGATGAAAGGTGCTTTCTGATCCGCCTTGTCCTTTGCCATTCGCCATATAGCGAAATCAGCACGGGCCTGGGCGCTGCCTCTACCGGTGACATTCACCTCTCTTCGTCAATTTGATCCAGGGTATAACCATATTCATCAATCAGAACGGTCAGGTATTGCTGCCGGACCTGCTCTTCCGGCGTTAATGAAAGCCACATTTTCCGAACAGGACTGAAAATTTTGTTTCCGTCTATTTGGACTTCATCTGCTTTTTTATATTTTTTACCGGCCATTGTTTCGTTCCTTATTTCAGAATATTTCTATGTTCTAAAAAACTATAAAAACGTTGTTGCCCAATAATGATGTGATCCAGCAGAAGTATTTCCAGAATATCAGCGGCTTGCTTCAGCTTATGCGTAGTTTCGATATCTTGTTCAGAGGGTTTGGGTTCCCCTGAGGGATGATTATGCACAACAACAATGGCGCTGGCTGAAAACCGAAGGGCTTCTTCCATAACTTTTCGCGTATAAACAACCGACTGGGTAGGGATTCCTTCTGAAATGACACGTTCTACCAGCAGATTGTTTTGTCCGTCGAGGAGCAGTGCGAGAAACTGTTCGTGTCTCTTTCCTTCAAACTTTGGATAACAGAACTCTGCGATAGTATTAGCTGACTCAAAAGATACGGGGGCTACATTCTGTCTTCGAACTCGTTTTCCGATTTCTATGGCCGCCTTAAGCTGAGCGGTTTTTGCAAGACCAAGGCCTTTAAATTTAAGAATATCTTCAACATGCGCACGATCAATGCCACTGATTCCATTTAGCCTATCGACGAGTTCCCGTCCTATGTCTATTGCAGATGATCCTTCTTTACCCACTCGAAGTAAGATTGCCAACAACTCAGCATCCGTCAGTGATTCCGCGCCATACCGAATCAGTTTTTCACGAGGACGCTCGCCCTCCGGCCACATTTTTATGGAGAGATTGGTAGGAGGATTAGTCATTGAGTCGCCCCTTTTTTCTCATTCCTTCGCAAAACAAATCAAATTGTGTTCGAGCTAATTTCGATGGTGAAGTTTTTTCGTTCTCCCAACGGTTAACGGTAGCGAAACTGACTCCCAAAGCGTGTGCGAGATCTTCCTGGCTTATCCCAAGCTGTTTGCGAACTTCTTTAACTGATCCTGAGAATTTTTTGGACTCCGTAATCATAACTCAACCCTATGCTCATATTTGCAAATTATCTTTACTTTTCATATATAACATGTGCTATAACATATGCAAGAGAAATAAAGAAAATCGAACCTTGCTTCTTTCGATAAAAGAAATTTAGCATTCAAATGGGATGCCGCCAGGTACCCTTTCACCCGATATTGGAATTCAAGCAAACTCCGGCATTACCTTGACAATAACGTCCTGAATCAGTAATATTTCTCAATTATTCCATGTTTTCTGCTTGTTACCAACACTCTCAGGAACGGTATTTATGGATTCATCGATAAGAAACGGGACTTCATCATCAATTATGATTTGAAATACCGCATTGGGATGAAATAAGGGTGCCATCATGATTACCAGAATGAAAATTTCCGGTTTCAAAAATCTTGTGGACGTTGACGTGCGATTTGGGCCATTTACCTGCGTGGCCGGTGCCAACGGCGTGGGAAAATCAAACCTTTTTGACGCCATAATGTTCTTGAGCGCTCTGTCAGAAAAACCGCTCATTGAAGCGGCGATACTCGTCCGCGGCGAAGGCGGACGGGCCGCCGACGTTCGTCATCTTTTCCATCAAATTGGCAAAGATTACGCCGACAAAATGTCCTTTGAAGTGGAAATGATCATTCCCCACAAAGGAATGGATGATTATGGGCAAATGGCGGAGGCCAGTATCACTTCCCTCAGATACGCTGTCAGTCTGGCTTATCGCCAAGATAACGGCGATGTTACACAGGGGGGTCTGGAAGTTCTTTATGAAAAGCTGGAACGTATAAAGATCGGGGATGCTGCAAAACACTTCCTTTTTCGAAAAGCGGGGTCCTGGCTTAATTCTGCAGTACACGGCGGTAGACGAAGCACTCCTTTTATTTCAACCCAAGGTGAAGGTCCAGACAGGATTATTAAAGTGCACCAAGACAGTGGAGGCGGTAAAACGGAAAAATGGCGGCGGGGGCCTGGCCCTTCTTTCCCCGCTTCAAGGCTGCCTCGCACTGCTCTTTCTTCAGCCACTAACGCGGCAGAAACGCCTACCGCCCTATTGGTAAGAAGGGAGATGCAGTCTTGGAGATTATTGCAATTAGAGCCCTCTGCCCTGCGTAAACCGGACGACATTGCAGCTCCCAGGAAGTTGGGGCCGGATGGGTCCCACCTGCCGGCAACCTTATACCGCCTGACGGGAAACAGACAATACGCGAACAACGTGGATGACGATCAGACAACGGGTCAGATCTACGCAGAGGTCGCCGGTCGTCTGTCCGAACTGATCGATAATGTGCAGGAGGTGCGGGTTGACCGGGATGAAAAACGCGAGTCTTTGACTTTGGAAATGGTCTATCATGATGGCACCTCGCATCCTGCCAGGTCTTTGTCTGACGGTAGTTTACGATTCCTGGCCCTGACCGTACTTAGCATGGACAGTGAAGAACAGAGTCTGCTTTGTTTGGAGGAACCGGAAAACGGTATTCACCCTGAACGCATTCCAGCAATGATCCAGCTTCTCCAGGATATTGCCACTGACACAGACGATTCGATTGGCCCGGATAATCCTCTCAGCCAGGTAATTATAAACACTCACTCGCCGGCCGTAGTGGGGCAAATACCCGATGATTGTTTGGTTGTAGCGGAACTGAAGGAATACGTGAAAGATGGGAAACGCTTTAAGGGCTTATCTTTAGGTTGTCTGAATGAAACCTGGCGAACCAACGCTATAGGGAAGACAAGGGTTGTTTCCATAGGAGAATTACTTTCCTATATCAACCCCACTGAGCCCGAAACCGATTCGGATTTAGACCTGGATACTGAAAAAAAAAGAAAAGCTCGCAAGGTGCGCCGGGTTATTGACAGAGACGATATCAAGCAGATGATGCTCCCGTTCACAGGAGCAATCCAGTGAAGGAAATTCGTTATACCCTGTTGACGGACGGCAGCTCCGACAAGGCATTGTTGCCGATCCTTTCGTGGCTGTTGTACCAACACTGTCCAGAATATGCCATTCAAAGACAATGGGCTGATTTGGGAAGACTACCAAGGCCACCGAAAAAATTGTCGGAAAAGATAAAAATAAGCGTGGAACTATACCGTTGCGATCTTCTGTTTGTCCACAGGGATGCGGAAGGAATCTCCAGGAATAAGAGAGCAGGCGAAATCAGGCAAGCGCTTGCAGATACTCCTCATCCGCCTGCGGTCTGTGTTGTGCCTGTCAGAATGACCGAGGTATGGCTTCTCTTTGATGAAATAGCTATTAGAAAAGCGGCAGGCAATCCTCATGGTCGGCATCCATTGCAACTACCAGACATGAGCAATCTTGAAAACCTCCCCAATCCGAAACAGATTCTGCATGATCTTCTGCGCCTGGCCAGTGGAACAACGAACAAACGTCGTTTGGAAAGACTGTCCGTCAGCAGACTTGCTTTTCGTGTGACAGAATCTATTTCAAGCTTCGCACTTTTGCGGGAATTGGCTGCATTCAGATATCTTGAAGAGGAACTTTCGGAAATTATCGCCGACCAGAACTGGTAATCAGTGCAACGATTTTGCGGCAACTATATCCGACGGAATATTTATCATTCACGCCGCAAGCGGCACTGGAAATTTCGACCTTGCCGTTAAAGGAATAAAGTCCGAAAGAAAGATAGACATAAATGATACAGAAAACCGGGACTTGCTCCGAGCTGGTGCTGTTTCTGCAGGACAAACTACCCGTAAGCAAAAAAAACTTTGTACGGGTTAAAATCCTTTTTGTTATTACGGTTGCGATTCATCAAATTTCTGCAGCATTTCCTCACTGGGTTTGGCGGTTGCCAGGCTGACAATGACGATGGCTGCGAAAGCCAATATGAAGCCGGGCAGTAGCTCGTAGAAATACTCACCCTGGATTTTGATATAGTTCTTCACGACAAAGATTGTGACCGCACCCACAGTCATGCCGACAAGGGCGCCATATTTGGTTGTGCCTCTCCAGCATAATGAGAGAATGACCAGGGGTCCAAAAGCGGCTCCGAATCCCCCCCATGCGTAACCAACCATGGCCAGAATTGTCCCTCTGCTACTCGCCGTGATAATATAGGCAATCAATGCAAATCCAACCACTCCGAATCTACTGATCCAGGCTTTTTGTTTGCCATCGAATTTACTGAAAAAGGGAAGGTCTTCCGTGAGGGAAGAGGTTAAAACCAAGAGTTGTGAATCGGCTGTCGACATGACGGCCGCTAAGACCGCAGCCAGGATAAAACCCGAGAACACCGGATGGAACAAAGCGCCTTCAACCAGCCACGAGCAGAGCGGTTTGTCTAATGCAAGGCAATTGTAAAACAAATAAAGACTGGGGTCCACAGTGTTGGCCAAAAAACTAAAAAGGAGTGTCACCGGCATCTCTCCACTTCCCCATATTGTTGATGCCTGCCTGATATGCGTAACAGGATAAATACTCTCTTGACATTTCGCCATTAACACCTTACATACAAGTAAGATTCAACATAAAGTAAGGAGAATGTTATGGCGTTGGCAACTCTTACCACTAAAGGACAGGTTACAATCCCCAAAACAATAAGAGATTCTTTGCATTTAAACACCGGGGATAAAATTGAGATTATAGTTACAGAAAAAAGAGAGGCCATAATGAGGCCGGTCTCTAAAAAAGTGGATGATATTTTCGGCAAATTACATAAGCCCGGCAGAAAAGCTGTATCCCTTGAAACTATGGACGAAGCCATTAGAGATAGAATGAAGGAAAAATTCAAATGAAAGCCATAGATACGAATATTCTCATTCGGTTTTTGACTGGCGATGACGAGCTGCAGGCAAAAAAAGTCTATGAAATTTTCAAAAATGCTGAATCAGAAAAAAAAGTCCTCTTTGTGCCGTTACCCGTAGTTTTGGAAATGATTTGGGTTTTAGAATCTATTTATGAAATCTCAAGAACAAACATATTAGATTCGATTAGGGACATTTTGCTGATGCCCATTCTTAAATTTGATCAGCAGGCAGCCTTACAACAACTTGTCCATTCCGCCCAAGGGAATAAATATGATCTTTCAGATCTGTTAATTGCGCATTCTGCAACAATTAATGGCTGCGAGGCTGTTATTACTTTCAGCAAGAAAGCCTCAAGATTCAAATTATTCGAGCTTGTAGAATAATTCTCGCATTATGTCACTATGGCGGAAAGCAAAACGCTTCACCACACCACATGAACAGGAAAAAATAGACCGGAATTCCGTTTACTTTCGACGGGGAGGCATGGCCTTTCCGGTGGCAAGTTTCCGACGGGCGGCCGCGAATCGCCAGAGGGCATGATCCAGGGCAAGGGGATCATCGACCAGGATTCCCGCGTAGGCGCCACAACCCCCTTTGTCCACTGAAACCTTAATCCGCGATTGCAGACTTGAGCGGGGAAACAGGATGGTGGGCTCCATGAGGTATTCCAGGTAGGCGTTCCAACCCACCTTCAAATCTACGGCCTGAAACACAAAATTCCGCTCCATGCGATGTATCTTGGTGGCCTCCAAAGTATCTTCCACAAACCCACTTTCGTTACCGGGGGGGCATTGTGGTGGATATTGCGAACAAGTTCCTTCAGATAGGTGCGGATTTAATAATACGAAACTGTCATACTTCGAAGATTCCCCTACCGTTTTATTTACCTTATTGAAAAAATTAACATCATTATTTTTTTGATGCGAATCCAGCTCCGGGATATCTAAGTGATTAATATGCAAAATTTTTGGCATTCCGAGGCATGGTTCAGTTGTTGCGTAAATTTTCTCCAGGAATTCGTATCTCTTAATCCTCCCATATTGGTAAGCCTTATGAACCATTGTGACACCGAGCCCAAATTGAACAACATGGAAAAAAAATATCTGGGTATTTTTCACAATGCGGTTGAGGGGATTTTCCTGACCACGCCGCACGGGAGATATCTGGATGTGAATCCTGCCCTGGCTGATATCAATGGTTTTACTTCTCCAGAAGAAACCGGTCTGATTATTGATCTGGGGAAGTAGGTTATCACCGAGGCCTGCCGCAAACTGAAAAGTTGGCAAAACACTGACGCCAGAGCCCGCAACCTGACGATGAGCGTCAATGTCTTGATTCAGCAGTTTCCCAAACCGGGCCTGGTGGAGCATGTTATGGATGTTTTGAAGCAGAATGGTCTCAATCCGACCCGCCGCAAAATAGAGGTTCCCGAATCGGTTTTAATGCAGGATTCAAACGGCGCAATCAGCGAACTCAAACATCTCAGATCTTTGGGGATACAAATTGCTATTGATGATTTTGGAACCGGCTACTCATCTCTTTCTTACCTGCAACACATGCCGGTTGACCATCTCAAGATTGATCGCTCCTTCATAGACGGATTTAAAAATATAACGTGCCACGATCTGGAGTAGGACCAGCAGAATTATGAGCGTGAAAAACGCAATCCCTCCGACCGGCAAACCCGGTCCTGATGGTCGCTTAATAGGATCAGACTTTCTTTCAATTTCATTTCCCTTGACGATGCAAATCCGCCGCTTGAGCAAATTTTTTTACGATTCCGGGATCCATACAGCGCTCACGGTTTCATCTTGTCACCGGATGGTGTTTAGGTGTAATGTCAGGGCCGAACAAACGTTTAGGAGGAAAAAATGCGCAAAACCCTTCATATCACCAGCGGCGACATTGCGGGAAAAAGCCTGAGAGAGGCCGGACTTACAGGCGAAGTATTTGTCTGGCATGACATTTTATATGACGGTCCCCGGCAGCCAGGATGGCCGGATGAAGACATTTTGAACGCCCGTGCGCTGTTCCTGGAGGAATTCACCGGGGGCGGGTTGCGACGGGATTTTGTTCTGGAGACCCTTCGCGGGCAGTATCAGAAGGTGAAAGAGGCGGTATTTTGTGAGTCCATCGTCCTGTGGTTCGACGCATGTCTGTTTGATCAGTCCATGCTGGCCCACATCCTCACCTGTCTGCACCTCAAGGGGATCCGACGGGTTGATCTCCTTTGTGTCGATGGATTTCCCGGAATTGAACCGTTTAATGGCCTCGGCCAACTAAACCTTGAACAATTGGCATCGCTTTATGGCAATCGAAGTCCCGTAACCGATGCGCAATTCAGGTTCGCCGCCTTCGTGGACCGGGCATTTGCCACGCAAGATGCCGCTTTGTTCGCCGAACTCGCCGATACGACCGAAGCCCCCTTGCCCTGGGTTCCGGCCGCCGTAAGAAGATGGCAACAGGAACTCCCTTCTCCCAGCACCGGTTTTGGAAGACTGGAGGCGCTTGCCCTTGCCGCAATCCGTTCGGGATGTGACACACCCGGCAGGATTTTTGCGTCCGTGGCCGCGGCCGATACCCCGCCCCAGTTCTGGGGAGACACAACCCTCTGGGCCAAGATCAACGGCCTTGCGGATCGTGAGCCGCCCCTTGTGCGGATAGAAGGCCCAGCCCAAAAAAGGCTGCCTCAGTGGGAAAGCCCTCTATCACTGGAAGATTTTACAATTAAGGCCCTGCCCGATTTCAAAGTCTAGCCTGTATCTGACAAGTTTGGATACGGTGGATGCGGTGTTGCGGTGCTGGGACATCGATCGTGGGTTCCAGATTATTCCCATCGTTTTGTCAGCGGTGAATCAGAAAAAATCATTTTGAATCGAGGTCATCCGGCATGAATCCCGAAACCTGTTCTGTTCCCAAGGAAATTCTTCTGAATAATCTCGAGGAGCTTGTCAGCCATGAAAGCCCCGATATGAAAATTTTGTGGGCAAACCGTGTGGCCTGTGAAAGTGGTGGCTTGGCAATCGATGAGATCATTGGGCGCCATTGCTATTCGGTCTGGGCCGGAAGAACCACGCCTTGCCCGGATTGTCCGGTGTTGAGCGCCATGAAGACCGGAAACCCCCACTGCCGTGAAGTGTACGACAAAAGGGGAAATGCGTGGTTGATCCACGGGTATCCCATTCGGGATGCCGGTGGTCAAATCACCGGCGGCATGGAAATCGCCCTCGATATAACAGATCGAAAGAGCGCCGAAAGGAACCTGAAGAGATATCGCGATCAGTTGGAGGAAATGGTGGAAAGCCGTACCCTGGCACTCTCCGAAACCAATGCCCGGCTTCGAAAGGAAATGGCCGGGCGCGTCCATGCCGAAGAGGAACTGAAACAACGGGAGCAGGAACTGAAAGAAAAATCCAATTATCTGGAGGAAACCAACATCGCTTTGCGGGTGCTGTTGGAACAGCGGGAAAAAGACAAGTGTGAACTTGAGGAAAATGTGTTGAACAATGTTCAAAAAGCGCTCTTTCCCTATGTGGAAAAAGTGAGGGATGCCCGCTCTGCCGCGGATCGCCACATATACCTGGATATTCTTGAATCCAACATCAAAAGTATCGTGTCACCTTTTTACCGGAATATGACGCTTACGCACTTCAATCTGACACCCAGAGAAATTGAAATCGCCAGCCTTGTCAAGGAGGGGAAATCCACCAAGGAAATCGCCCACCTCCTGGCCCTCTCACCTAGAACCATTGATCTGCACCGACTCAACATCCGGGAGAAGCTTGGGTTGAAATCCAAGAAGAGCAATCTCCGTTCCGTCCTCCTGTCCCATTCCTGATACTTAGGTTTCATAGGTGTTTAACTAGTAATGTTCAAGCATTGATTTCCGTTTTCATTTATAATAACCAGTATAGTCTGCTGTAGGTGTAAAGACAGGCGCAAGGACGAAGAGGCTCTCCACATGGTTTCCAGACAGGGTTTTGGAAGCGGTGGCAGGGCCTAACCCCAATGAAAAGAAGAAGGAGGAAAATATCAAATGGGCATCAAAACGGATAAGGAGTACCGGGAGCGGGTCGCAAAATTGAAACCCAGACTTTTTATGGGCGGCAAGAAGGTGGAGAAGATCACGGAACATCCCGTTACCCGCGGTGTCATAGACGCCACCGCGCGGGTTTACGAGTTGACCATGGACCCCGAACATGCCGATATCATGACGGCCGAATCGCATCTGACCGGCGAACCCATCAGCCGGGCCCTTCATATTCACCAGAGCAAGGAAGATCTATTCAAACGACTGGACATGGCCCGTTTGAGCAGCCAGAAGCTGGGGACCTGCAACTATCGCTGCCCGGGAAATGAGATGCTCCCTTCGCTGGCGGCCACCACCTGGGAGATTGATCACGACAAAGGGACCCAATATCATGGCCGTTTCAACGATTACATGCGTTACGTGCAGGAACATGACCTGGTGGTCAGCGGTTCGGTTACGGACCCCAAGGGGGACCGCAGCAAAAGGCCCTTGGAACAGGACCCGGATCTCTACATCCGCGTTGTTGAAAAACGGGCCGACGGCATCGTCGTCAACGGCGCCAAACAGCATGCCACCGGCGCCTATGCCGCGGACGAAACCCTTGTTCTGCCGGGCATCTCTTCCAGGGCGGGAGAGGAAGACTATGCGGTGGCTTTCGTGGTCCCGAACGGGGCGCCCGGCGTTACCTATATCGGGCAGTACAACCCCTTCAGTGCCGAGCGGGAATGCGAAACGGACATTCGGTTTCTTGGAAATCCCGCTTACGGCCAGCGGGAAACCTGCCTGATGGTTTTCGATCATGTTTTTGTGCCCTGGGAGCGGGTCTTCATGTGTGGCGAAGTGGAATACACCCAGAGATTTATCACGCGATTTGCCAAAACCCACCGCATGAATTGCGGTGGTGCCTGCAAGGTGGGATTCATGGATCTCATCATCGGTGCCGCAAAACTGATGGCGGAATATAACGGCCTGTCAAATGCCTCACACATTGCGCAAAAAATAACGCGCATGCTGCAGCTTAACGACACTTCGCTGGCCTGCGCCACGGCGGCGGCCCATTTCGGAAAAGAGGAACCGATAGGCTCAGGCGTTTTCATGCCCGATGAGACCATGGGGAATATCGCGAAACTGAACACAAATGACGGTTTCTGGGAAGTCCTGGCCCTGGCCGGCGACATTTCAGGGGGTCTCCCCGCCACCATGCCCAGCGAAAAGGAACTGGAGAACCCGGAAGTAAGGGAGTATGTGGCCAAATACCTGAAAGCCGCGGTGCCTGCGGAGAAGAGAATGCGTATTTCCCGCTTTTTACAGAACTGGGTCGCGGGCCTTCACGGACTGGGAACCTACCAGGGGTCCGGTCCCAGCCAGAGTCAGTACGTCTCCATATACCGTGTGGCAGATCTGGAAAGCAAAAAACAGATGGCTTTGGATCTGGCCAATATGGTTTCATAAAAAAAATTGCATTTCAGGCCGCTGACGAGATCTGGATCCCAGTACGTTGCTGGTTTCTTAAAATTGGTTTGGGGTCCACCTTAGGTGTAGTCTCTAGGGACTCTTTTCATGACAGAAACAAAGGAGGTAGTTCCAGTTCGAAAGCGGAAATGAGCGCGATTTGGGATGAACGACCACGTGTAACAGGAATTACTATTTTGTGGAGGGAGTCTTGCCAGGCGCTGGAAGATTTTCCAAGTGCCTGTGCCATTTATGAAATTTTTCGACGGCATATATCCTGGGTCATGGAGTGGTGCCTGCGACCGAACGCGTTCAGACAAGCACCTCTCGGCGCGATCGAATATTGCTACAACCTCGAATTTTCACAAAATGTACCGGTGTCTCTATTCCTACACATCAATCTCCCAACACTCCATGGTATTCAATATGGGCGATGATCTTATCCAGCCCCTGGCCCTCTTTCAAATTTGTAAATATAAAAGGGCGTTCTTTGCGCATCAATTTTGCGTCTCTTTCCATAACGCCCAGGTCCGCCCCCACAAACGGTGCCAAATCGACCTTGTTGATGACCAGCAGATCGCTGCGTGTGATGCCCGGTCCTCCCTTACGGGGTATTTTGTCTCCGGCAGCCACATCGATCACATAAATGGTGAGGCCCGCCAGCTCCGGACTGAAAGTGGCGCTGAGATTATCGCCCCCGCTTTCAATAAAAATCAGATCCAGGTCGGGAAAGCGTTGTTCCAGTTCGGCGACCGCATTCAGGTTCATGGATGCGTCCTCCCGGATGGCGGTATGGGGGCAACCGCCGGTTTTCACGCCCAGGATATACGCCTTTCGTCTAAAGCCGCTCTTTGTGTGAGAAATTGGGCGTCTTCCTGCGTGTAAATGTCGTTAGTGACCACTGCTAGGTTGTACACGTCCCGCAGCCGTTGACAGAGGCATTCGATGAGGGCGGTTTTACCGGAGCCTACCGGTCCTCCGATGCCGATTTGAAGGGGTCTATTTGTTGTCATGGGGTTTCCTTCTGTCTATGAGCGAAATAATCGCGTGTGTTGTGTTTCGTGCAGTGCGCTGGCCAGCATAAGCCCTGGCGCCGAGGCGCCGATCTTTTCGTCCGGAAGGGCCAGGCCTATAGCCACGGCCTCGCTGATAACCGGTGCCGGACGCATGAGTATCTTCTGCCCCTGGGTCTGCCCCAGCGGCATCAGCTTGATGGCCGCCGTGACCTGGTTTTCCGTCCAGGCCCGCAAGAGGCCTGTGCATCCATCAAGGGGCGGTATTTGCCACGCCCATGCGGCACCTGCAAAAAGGGCCAGGAAGAAAAGTGTAACCGCCTTTGTGAGATGGGCCGGCAGCACCTCCAATTGATCCAGCAAACGCTGTAGGGCCTGGCCCATATGCTGCTCTTCGGCCAGTAATTCGGATGCGCCGCGACCGGCCATGTACCATTGAATCAATACATTCAATGTGTGGGGATCCCGGTGCCCCCAGGCTTCGTAAAACCTACCAAAAAATGGGACTTCCATGCGGGCCAGGCTGTGCCTGAGCAGACTGCTGATCCATTGTTCAAGATCTTTTCCCAACTCCGCAGACATCCTGCCGCCACGGCCTTCTCCATCCCCTGGGAATAGGCATAGGCGCCCACCGGCAGGGCGGGGCTTACCAGTTTGCAGCAATCGCAGCAGCGTGGGGTCGGAAGAGGGATTAATGGTCATGCCCGTTATGGTTTTGGTACGCACCGTTTTCAGGGTCAAAGGGTCCGTTTGTCAGTGTCGGCTTAACACCGAAGCGTTCCACCATGTCATCCAACAGATGATCATGACGGTAGGTGAGCCGTCCCGGATCGATCTGGACCGACACATGCCGGTTGCCCAAATGATAGGCAATGCGCATCAGCAATAATCCGTCCGTATGGGCCGCCACGGACAAGGGTTCGTCTGCCGCGGCAACGCGGATGAATTGACTGGTTTCAGAAATCAACCAGTCACCGTTATGTAAGGTGATGCCACGGGGCAGCAGAAGTACCGCTTCTCTGCCGCTTTTTAAATTGACACGCTGCGCGTTTTCCGGCGCAATTCATAGGCCAGCGCCAGAGTGTCATCTTCCGGCCCTGAATGTTTCGAGGCTACCATACGATGAATGAGTTTTACCGGTGGCGTTTTTTTCATGGTCAAAAGGCCCAAAAATCACCTACCACCAGCAGGGCTGGTGGTTTAACGTAATGCAATTATTTCCCGGGATTTTTAGTTATAAGTTATTGATATAAATTACTATTTAAATTTTCAATCAATAATTTGGAGGGAGAAGAAACATACGTATAAGCACAGACAGGCACTTTACGATACATTTATGCATCATTAATCATGAATGCGAACATTTTCGTACACATAGAGGCAACTGCAGCATTTTTGTTTTATTTACAGCGAAAATATAGGATTTTTGAGGGAGGATTTACAAAAAGAATATTGAGGGTTAATAAGAAACGGTGATTGGAGATAGATATTAATGGATGGGCACTAGCTAACTGCTAATTGCATTTTTTAGGGGTGCAGGACTTCGGAAAGTAATATCCCCAAGGGCTTCGTGATCACAATACATCCTGCGAACCCCTTGGAGAAGACATGCGAAAAACCCTATGAAAAGCCAGATCTAACTGCGAACGAAATCCCAGGCCTTATCCATATCGGCCACATCAAAATACTTTTCGACCAATTCTTTTTTCGGGCTGCCCAAGAGCATATTGTCCAACTCAATCAGGACTTTTTCCAGTTTGCTGTGTCCCACCACCGCGATATGGCGAAGATTTTTCATGTGCGAAAGGGCGTACTTGGCATCCGCGTAAAAAGCGCCCAATTCACTTTTCCCAAAATCCAACTGATCAATCTTCATAAGGAAATTCAGTTTGTCATACCCCTCGGAGAGTTTATCGTCACAGATCTTTTTTAATTCCTCAATATCCTTTTTAACATATCCACCGATCACCTCAACACCCAGAACATTGCCTTCACTTCCTTCCAGAATCTCAAACATAGTTCCCTCCTTTGACTATAGAAAAATGTAAACAAGCACCCGGATTGCTCCGGGCGGCACGGGCCGAAATCACCAAAGTTCTTACAGACTGTTTATGAGAAAGTTTAGGCCAGCATAGTTTTAGGGAGATGCTCTACCCAGGCTTCCTGACCAAAGGCTTTTTCAAAGCTCTTTGAAAGACCCGTCAATCCTTCCATATCTTTTGTCTCCACAACAAGATCGGAATCGTCGAGAATCTTCAGTTTACCATAACGGTTGAGAATTTTCAAAGCCTGGAACACATCTACAGTAAACCATCCCTTCATCCGTTGAAGGAGTTCTTCTCCCTTTAAATTACGTTCGATTGTTAAATCAACGACTCGCTGTTTGGCTTCCCAGCCAATGGCCGCAGGCCGTTTTAAAACCGGCCTGACCGGGTCATGCATCGCCGCACACGTAAACCATACCATTGCCCTTTCCATTTTCTCTCCAGCTCTGAATTGTTTCGATATTAAGGCACTGCGTTATAACCGGAAGACCAGATCAACTGCAGTTTCCGTTGCCGACTGAACCGCTTTAACCGGCATTCGCGACTGGCGGCGGCAGAACGGGATGGGACTTCCTCAATGTAAGCCAGTGAAACAGGACGACGCGATCGGGTGTATTTGGCGCCTTTCATCCCGCTGTTGTGCTCTGCAAGACGCTTCTGGGGATCCCTGGCAATACCGGTATAGATTGTTTCATCCTTGCAGATGAGCATATACACATACCAAGGGGTACTCTTATTTTTCATCTCTTCCGTTCAGTCAATGGCTACCAGTTCAATATGATCGAGAGTACCTTTATAGTGAATTTGGACGGAATCGCCGCTTTTTGCCTGAGTCATATGGTTCTCAAAAAAAAGTTTTTGGTTCAACGCGGATTAGCGTGAAGAATCCCTTTTTCCGGAACCGAGGTGTCAGGTTTCGGGTGTCAGGTTTCAGTACCAACTATCCCTAAATTTCGCAATTTTAATTAGTATAACTATTTGTTATTACATAGAATAAGATGAATGTGACCGGGTTTTCTCCTGACACCTGACACCTGGGATCTGAGCATGTTCTATTCAACAACTGATAAGAATATCACGTTAATCCGCGATGAGCCATAATTAAGATGCGACCCTTTGCAGTTCACTATTCGATAGTTCTCC
>CAYOWC010000091.1:0-8726 GCA_964407525.1 uncultured Desulfobacteraceae bacterium
CGGTACCCGGACCGGCCGGCGGTGGTCTTTTTGGGAGAATCGTTCAGCTACAGCCGCCTCCGGGATCTGAGCGAGCGGTTTGCCGGCGCCCTGGAAGACATGGGGATCAAAAAAGGCGACAAGGTCATGATCTATATCTCTAACTGTGTCCAATGGGTCATCGGATTTCTGGCCATCCAGAAACTGGGCGCCGTTCTTGTGCCGGTAGCTCCCATTTACACATCCTTTGAGATCGAATACATGGTCAAGGATTCCGGTGCGGAAACAGTCATCTGCCTTGATACAAACTTCTGCTATGTAAAAGAGATATTGGATAAAACAGGGTTGAAAAACGTGATTGTCACCAATATGGTGGATCTGCTCCCTTTCTGGAAGCGGTCTTTAGGAGTCCTGTTTGATAAAATTCCCACCGGAAAAGTTGACAAGGACAGCCGGGTCCGTTCCTTCCGGTCGCTCCTGAAACATTCCCCCCTGTCGACACCGGTTTCACTGGACCCCTGGAAGGATCTTGCCTATATTCTTTACACGGGAGGGACCACGGGATTTCCCAAAGGCGTCCCCGGAAACCATATCGGAATGACCTCCTACGTGAATGATGTAACGGAAGATGTGGCGGGAGTGCATCTGAAAGAGGGAGAAGACGTGTATATAGCCGTCAATCCCCTCTTTCATATCATGGCGCTGGGCCTTTGCATGGCGCTCGGTCTGAACAAGGGGAACTCGGTTTTGCTCATGCCCGTCCCCCAAGTGGATGCCGTCATGAAAACCATCGAACGCAACAAAGCGCGTTGGTTCCTGGGGGTTCCGGCTCTCTATCGCATGATCCTGGAAAACGACCGCCTGGACTCCTACGATCTCAGCTCCCTCACCTATTGTTATTGTGGTGGAGACGTCCTGCCGGCAGAAGTGTTCAACCGCTGGAAAGAGCGTTTTGGAATTCCCATCTATCAGGTATATGGATCCACTGAAGCGGGACACGTGACTTATAGTCGGATTGGAAAGGACCCGAAACCTAATACAATTGGGCTCCCCCTCAACAGCCGGCGATGCATAGTGGTTGACCCGGACACGCTGGAACCAGTGAAACCCGGTGAAACAGGCGAACTCCTCGTGACCTCCCCTTACACCTTGAAGGAATATTGGAAAAAACCTGAAGAAACAAAACGATCCTATATCGAGATCAACGGGGAGATCTTCTATCGGATGGGCGACTTTGTGAGCCAGGATGATGACGGGCAGCTGGTGTACATGGAAAGATCAGCCGATGTGATCAAACATAAAGGATACCGGGTCTCCGCCTCGGAGGTGGAAGCGGTATTGCTGGATCATACAACAGTCATCGGCGCATGTGTCGTGGGAGTTCCGGACAAAAAAGTGGGAGAACGGATCAAAGCCATTGTGGTCATGAAAGAAGATGCAAGGGGCGTCGGAGGGACGGATCTTATCAAATGGTGCAGGGAACGATTAGCATCCTACAAGGTTCCGGGATATATCGAATTTCGAGACATGCTGCCTAAAAGCAAGGTAGGCAAACTGCTCAGAAGGGAAATTCGAGATGAAGAACGCAGGAGAATAACAAAAGATAAGGCTTGATCTGATCGTGGGAGATGGTAGAATGGTGGAAAGTATACTCAGCGGTAAACGACTGTTGGCGGTGGACGACGAACCGGACATTCTGGAGACTCTGAAAGAACACCTGGAGGATACGGAAGGGCTGCTTTTGGACCTGGCAGCAGATTATGAAACAGGATATCATCTGATCCGCTCCTGGACCTATGACATTGTCATCCTGGACATTATGGGGGTTCGTGGATTTGATCTTCTCAATGCCGCGGTCGCCCTGGGATATCCCGCGGTCATGCTCACAGCCCATGCCCTGACGCCTGAAGCCCTTAAAAAATCCGTTGAGCTGGGGGCCAGGGCCTTTCTCCCAAAAGAAAAAATGCCGGATATCGTCTCTTTTCTTGAAGATGTCCTGACTACAACGCACCAGAAGGGGTGGCTGCGCGTGTTTGATCGTTTGGGAGGGTTTTTCTCCAGAGCCTTTGGAGCGGAGTGGCAAAAAAATGAAAAAGAGTTCTGGGATGTTGTAGTCTCAGGGAAATACAACCCGGAACCGGTGATTCTGAAAAAATAGTATTTTACTTCTACCTAAAATCTGCAATTAGCTTTTAGCTATTGGCCGTTAGCTTAAAGGATTCAAACATTTGAATACCTTTTTACTATATTGAAGCTTTCATTTTTTGATGCCAACCTAATGTAGCCGGAAATAACCGATATCGTACTGCTAATAGCTAACGGCTAACCGCTAATTGCAGCTTTTAGGTTCTATATTTCCCCATACCATTATGGCCAGCCATCCTCATTGGTCCTGAAAATCTGCGATTCAAATCGGATACGTATTGACAAATACCCTATTCAGCTCTTAAGATCGGATTGGAATATCGTAAAGGATGTTGCATTGCATTCTCCACTTCGGTTTTCAGACGGTGTTGCCCGATAATCGGATGCGGGGATAGACCTGGTTTACAGAAAAGGGGAGGCAATAGGATGGTGAGCGGAAAGCAGAAAGAAAAAGAGAAAAAGAATAACAAATTTACTATCGGCGTTGTAATCCTTGTCCTGATCATTTTCACCTTGGTCGTAATGGGCATCAATTCAAGAAAACCGGATTTCATTGAGCCAGCAAAACAGGAAACCAAGGTCAAAGGGGCTGCCTTTATCCGGACGAACCAGATCCTCATTGAACAGTTCGCTGGAAACTGGCTGCCCAACGATATCTTCTGGCCTACGGTTCTCTTAGACAATATGCCCAATTTCCAGATTGGGGAGCTGGAAGTCGTTCGATACAATGTTCGGGTCCTGCGAGACAGTCTTTCGAGAATGCGAACAACAGACAAATTGGATGCGCGGGCCGAAGGGGCCTTTACAGCCCTTTCAAACGACCCGTATAAATGGTGGTTCCCCTCTGCGGAAAAAAGATGGAAAAAGGCCTACAACGATCTGGAAATGTTCTATCAGGGCCTTGCCGCTGGAAAATCCCATTTTTACCCCAGGGCAGACAACCTCGTGGTACTCCTGAAGGAATATATTTCATTGATGGGCGGCGTCAACACAAGACTCATCAACGCGCCGAAACGCAAAGAAAAAGTCATAGTCATAAAAGGCGATAAAGAAACAGGCGCCAAAGAGGTTGAACTGGACCTTCCCTGGCACGAAATCGACGACAATTTTTATTATGCCCAGGGTGTGGCTTATGCCCTCTATGAATCTTTTAAGGCCATACGCGTAGATTTCAAAGCGGTTTTGAAAGACAAAAATTCAACACTTCTCGTTGACAAGATATTAGAAGGTCTCAGGAAATGTTATTTTGAACCCCTGTTTGTTTTTAATGGTTCCACCGGAAGCATTTTTGCCAACCATTCTCTCAACCTCTCAGGCATGTTCAATGACGCCCGACAGAAAATTGATTCTCTGACCTTTGCTTTGAAAGATGGTTGATTCGTTTAAATTAAGGATGCGTACAAATGCATGAGATGTCCATTGCCCAGAGCCTACTCGATATCGTCCGTGACGAAATGAAAAAGCATGGGGTCACCGTGCTTAAGTCAGTTCGGGTTCACATAGGCCAATTATCTGCTATTGTCCCTGAATCCCTCTCTTTCTGTTTCGATATTATGACATCGGGAACCGACTTGGAGGGAGCGAAACTGGTTACGGAAATGATTCCGCTCCGAGGAGTATGCAAAAAATGCAAAGGGGAGTTCGAAATAGAGAACTATGCCTTCGAATGCCCTCTCTGCAGCAGTCCCGAGATCGATACCATATCGGGACAGGAACTTTCCATCGTGGACATGGAAGTGGAATAAAAAAAATGGCTCATCGCGGATTATCGCGATATTTTTTTCTGTTTTCGAATAGACCATGCTCAGATGCCAGGTGTCAGGTGTCAGGAAAAAACCGAGGCCATTCTGCGTATTCAATGTGATAACAAATAGTTACGCCTTGTGTAATCGCAAATCATGAATAGTAAGTACTGAGACACTGACACCCGACACCTGACGCCTCGGTTCGGAAAAAGGTGATTCTGCACGCTAATCCACGTTGAGCCGAAAAAATTAACGAGGCTGATAATAACCATTACAGAGGAAATAAATCATGAAGGTTTCAGTAGTCAAAAATATATTGGAAGCAAACGATCGTATCGCCATGGAAAACCGGGCATTGTTCGATGAGAATAACATGCTGGTATTCAACCTGATGAGTTCGCCGGGGGCAGGGAAAACGAGTCTGCTGGAGAAAACCATTGACGTTCTTAAAAACGATTTAAATATAGGGGTCATTGAGGGCGATATTCAGTCCTCCCAGGACGCAGAACGAATCGCTGAAAAGGGGATTCCCGCTGTCCAGATCAATACCGGTGGGGCATGCCATCTTGATGGAAACATGATTCGGAACACTTTCCAGGAATTTGATTTCAACAAACTGGATCTACTCGTGGTGGAAAATGTGGGAAACCTGGTCTGTCCGGCCGAATTCCAAGTTGGAGAAGACTTCAAGGCGATGATCCTGAGCGTCACCGAAGGAGAAGACAAACCGTCCAAATACCCCCTTATGTTTCGTGAGTCCAAAGTACTCCTCATCAACAAAATTGACTTAATCCCTCATCTCGACTGTTCCCTTGAAAGTTTTAAAAAGGAGGCGTTGAAGGTAAATCCAAACCTGACGGTCTTTGAAATTTCGTGCAAGACAGGAGAAGGTATTGATGCCTGGTGCGATTGGCTCAAAACCCAGGTCAAATCGAGAAAATAAAGCTTCCAGGCAGGTATGAATAAAAGGGTCAGAGGGACTATCGAAGGTATTGTCCAGGGAGTTGGATTTCGCCCCTTTGTCTATCAACTTGCGCAGCGTTACGACCTTACAGGATATGTCAACAATACATCGGCCGGAGTGGTTCTGGAAGTGGAAGGCGCCGGAGAACAAATCCAGGCATTTCAACAATCCATCACATCGGAAAGCCCTCCCCTAGCCCATATCGCAGTCGTAACCTGGAAAGAAACACCTCCGAAAAATGATGACCGTTTCAGCATCATCACCAGCAGGGTCGGTAACGAAAGATCCGCTCTCATTTCTCCGGATGTGAGCATCTGCTCCGATTGTCTTTCAGAGATGATGGATCCGCTTGACCGGCGATACCGATACCCGTTCATCAACTGCACCAACTGCGGTCCCCGATATACCATCATTAAGGATGTCCCCTATGACCGGGCCGTCACCACTATGAAGACTTTCTCCATGTGCTCCGTTTGCAGGGATGAATATAAGACCCCTGATAACAGGCGTTTTCACGCACAGCCCAATGCCTGCTGGGATTGTGGACCGGTCACTTCACTGCACGGAAACATAGGGGACATTCTCTCGTGCAATGATCCCGTTCAAGTGGCGACCGATCTCTTAGCGAAAGGACATATCCTGGCTATTAAAGGCTTGGGGGGATTTCATCTCGCTGCGGATGCAGCCAACCATAAAGCCGTTATTCATCTGAGAAAACGTAAACACCGGGAAGAAAAACCTCTTGCCATTATGGTGAAGGACCTGGAGGCTGCCCACAGCATTGTTCATATAAACCATTCGGAGGCTGCGTTGCTCACATCCCGCCAGCGTCCTATCGTTCTCTTGAAAAAGAGGCGTTCTCACGGCCTTTCCTTGCAGGTCGCTCCTGGGAATAAATATGTGGGCATTATGCTGCCCTACACTCCTCTTCACTATCTGTTGATGGAGGGACCCTATGTCGCCCTTGTCATGACCAGCGGCAACATCTCCGAGGAACCAATAACCATCAGCAATGAAGAAGCATTCCAGCGACTCCGAGATATTGCCGATTATTTTCTGGTCCATAACAGGGACATCTACCTCAGAAGCGATGACTCGGTCCTGCGTGTGGTTGCAGACGTTCCAAGGCAGATAAGGCGTTCCCGTGGGTATGCTCCGGAACCCGTTTTCCTGCCGGAAACCATGAAAGGAATGCCTGCCGTTCTCGCAGTAGGGGGCGAGCTCAAAAACACCGTCTGCATGACCAAAAAAAACCGCGCTTTTTTGAGTCAGCATGTAGGGGACATGGAAAATCTGGAGACATTTGAATTTTTCCAAATGACCATATCCCACCTGAAAAGGATCCTTGACATCTCACCGGAACTGATTGCCTGCGACCAGCATCCAGACTATTTGAGTTCCCGATACACAAGAGCTCAACAGGATCAACAGGGATGCCCCACCGTCGCCATTCAGCATCACCACGCCCATATTGTCAGCTGCCTTGCTGAAAACGGTGCATCAGGACCTGTCATAGGTGTCGCCATGGACGGTACGGGCCTTGGGCCCGATGGCGCCATATGGGGTGGGGAATTCATAATGGCAGACCTGGTTTCCTATACGCGGAAGGCCCATCTGGACTACATTCCCCTTCCCGGGGGAGATGCGGCCGCAAGAGAACCGTGGCGCATGGCTCTGGTCTATCTTCACAGGGCATTTTCAAACGAGCTTTACCGCCTTCCCATTCCGTTTGTTCAAGATCTGGATAGGGAAAAAGCTGAGCTCATCATACAGATCGCGGAAAAAGGAATTAATTCACCTTTGACTTCCAGCTGCGGCAGACTTTTTGATGCGGTATCCGCCCTTCTTGGAATGCGAAAAACCATCGCTTTTGAGGGGCAGGCCGCCATTGAATTGGAAATGTGCCTCAACCACAGGGAAAGAGATCAGTACCCCTGGCAACTGAAAACAGATGGAGAGGACATTCTGATGGTAACGGATGATGTGATCCGGGCAATCGTAAGTGATCTTATTCAGGGAACGAGCGCAGGCATAATCAGCGCCCGTTTCCACAACACACTCGTGGCCATGTTTCTGAAGGTGTGCAGCAGGATCAGGGAAGAATCCGGAATCAGGGAAGTCGCCCTGAGCGGAGGAGTTTTCCAGAATGCCAGTCTGCTGAGCGGTCTTTCACAAGCCCTATCACAATCAGACTTCAAAGTGTACACCCATGCTCGGGTTCCCGCCAACGATGGTTCCCTGAGCCTGGGACAGGCGGTTTGTGCCGGGATGTCATCCGCCGGATTTAAAGGAGAATTTGAGGTTTCCTATGAAATACGTTGATGAATATAGAGATGCAAAACTGGCAGCAGGTCTGTCTGAAAGAATTCGGACAATTTCTAAAAAACCTATCAGGTTGATGGAAATATGTGGGACTCATACCATGGCTATTTTCAGACATGGAATCAGAAGTCTGCTCCCGAAAACTGTTGAACTGGTATCAGGACCGGGATGCCCTGTCTGTGTCACCGCCATGGAAGAAATCGATCGATCTGTAAAACTGGCACAGACGGATGGGGTTATTGTTACCACCTTCGGGGATATGCTGAGAGTGCCCGGAAGTTTCTCATCTCTCCAGGAAGAAAGTGCTCGAGGCGCCGATGTACGGATGGTTTATTCCACATTTGACGCCCTCAAAATTGCAGAGGAAAACAGTGAAAATGATGTGGTTTTTCTCGGGGTAGGTTTTGAAACCACAGCCCCTACCGTTGCGGCAGCCATAAAAACCGCTCATGGAAATGGCCTGGCGAATTTTTCAGTACTATCCGCCCATAAACTTCTCCCGCCCGCCATGGATGCCCTCCTGGCGGGAGGGGAACTCAAGATAGACGGCTTCATCTGTCCCGGCCACGTGACGACAATCATCGGGACATCCTCTTATGAAGTTGTCGCAGGGCAATACAAAACACCCTGCGTTGTTGTGGGATTTGAACCACTCGATATTCTACAAGGAATCCTGATGTTGGTTGAGCAAATAGAAAAGGGAAAGGCCGAGGTAGAAATTCAGTACCGACGGGGCGTAAACCCTGGAGGAAATCCAGGAGCATTGGCGATCATGGAGGAGACCTTTGAACCCCACGATGCCCCCTGGCGAGGACTTGGCATTATACCCGGCGGGGGCCTGAAGATTAAGGATCGTTATGCAGGCCTTGATGCCAGACAACGGTTTGATTTGACGGTGCCGCCGGCCAACGAGCCTCGCGGCTGCCTGTGTGCGAACATCCTGCGCGGCGCCGCAACTCCTGTAGAATGCAAATTGTTCAGAAAGATCTGTTCACCGCGAACTCCCGTAGGTCCGTGTATGGTATCAAGCGAAGGAACATGTGCGGCCTATTACAAATACCATGCGGGCTCTTGACAGAGAAACGAGCTGAGGAGTAGAATATCATCGAGAAAGTCGTTCAACCATCATAAGGAGGATAAGCTATGGATAGAACATCTGGGAAATCTACATTCTTTTCGATCATCAGAAACAGAAAACTCCACCTGGCGCTCCTGATTGGATTAGCAATCACTTTCGGAGCATGCGCCGCCATGAAGAACCAGGAGGCCGCCCAGGTCGAGAGAACCCTTGCAGCAGCAGGATTCCAGATAAAGTTTGCCAACACCCAGGCAAAAATGGATCACCTCAAGACCATGACCCAGCGCACCCTCTTCCCAACCCAGCGCGATGGCGAGGTTTACTACATGTATGCGGATGCCACCAACTGCAATTGTTTGTATGTGGGAACAGAGAACGCCTATCAACGCTATCAGAAATTAGCCATACAGCAACAGATCGCCCAGAACCAGCGCAATGCAGCCGAGATGAATCAAATGTCGTCCATGAACTGGGGCATGTGGGGACCATGGAG
>CAYOWC010000091.1:8826-15655 GCA_964407525.1 uncultured Desulfobacteraceae bacterium
GCCAAGGTGTTTAATTTTTAGGCAGGCTTCCGTTTTCGTCATTCCCGTGGATAAGAGAATTCACTATCAGGTGGTTCCGGAGTCTCGCATGCTCGCTTACCCGGAGTCTCGCTTTCGCGGGGGTGACGGACTTGGTGAATTCTTACAAGACCATCAAGTCTCCACTTTCAAATATCGAATTCCAACTCTCTCCTGCCTTAGGCACTCGGTTTTAACACGATCGCGGTGCGGTTTGGATTATACATCTTCAAAAACACATCTCCATCTTTATCCCTAAATGTGGGATAATCGATGCGCTCATCAAAACGGCCGTGCCCTCCAAACAATGGGTTATCTGTAGACAATACAGACCGATATGTGCCCTCCTGGAGAACAGGAATCCGGTAGCCGGGGGCCGACTGATTCACGTGGAAGTTAAACACGAATACCAATCCCACCTTCTCAAAAACAACGGTTTTATGCCAGTCATCCATAAAAAGCAGGTTCCCGTAATTGCCATTCAGCACTCCGTATTCTTTTACGAATCGAAGCATATGAATATCAAACTGGTTTAAGAAGCGGTACTTCAGGTCCGGACGATCGGCAAGCGACCACTGCCGACGGGCGTATTTGTGGCTCCATCCATTGCCTTCCCTCGGAAAATCAATCCATTCGGGATGTCCGAACTCATTTCCCATGAAATTCAGGTACGCCTGCCCTCCCAGCGATATGGTAAACAGCCGCAGCATTTTATGCAAGGCCAGGCCCCGGTCGATAATCGGGCTATCGTCCTGAATACCCATCTTATCATACATCTCCCTGTCCATAAGGCGAAACGCAATCGTTTTATCGCCAACCAAGGCCTGGTCGTGTGATTCGGCATAGACAATGGTGCCCACATCAGGGCGTCGGTCGCTCAGTATCTGCCACATTTCCTGGATATCCCAGTTTTCGTCTTTCTTTTCCTTCAACAGCCTGATCCAATAATCGGGTATTCCCATGGCAAGACGAAAATCAAACCCAATCCCCCCTTCGCGAATGGGTCGGCAAAGACCGGGCATACCGCTTACATCCTCTGCGATACTGATGGCTCCAGGATGTATTTCCTTGATGAGCGTGTTGGCTAACTGTAGGTAAGTAATCGCATCCCATTCTACCCCTTCCGTGAAATACTTTTCACGTCGATCAAAGGAGGTGTAACCATGGTGAAAATAGAGCATGGAGGTCACCCCGTCAAAGCGGAAACCATCAAAATGATATTCCTCCAACCAGTATTTGAGGTTGGAAAGCAGAAACTGCAAAACTTCCTTTTTTCCATAGTTAAACAGTTTTGAATCCCAGGCAGGGTGCTCACCTCGGCCTCCTGGATGAAAATACTGTCCTTCCATCCCATCGAACTCGTTGATCCCTTCGTTCACGTTTTTCACCGTGTGCGAGTGCACGATATCCATAATGACAGCAATGCCCAGTCTGTGTGCTTCGAGAATCAAGTATTTCAGGTCTTCGGGAGTTCCAAAACGCGAAGAGGTCGCAAAGAAATTTGAGACATGGTATCCGAAGGAGCCATAATAAGGATGCTCGGCAATAGCCATGACTTGTATAGCAGTATAGCCGTTATGTTTAATTCGTGGCAAAATGAGTTCTGCGAATTCTCGATATGTGCCCACGCCCTCTCGTTCCTGGGCCATTCCTACATGACATTCGTAAATCAACAGGGGCTTCACTTTTTGCACATCAAAGCCGTTTTCTTCCCAGTCAAAAGATTCCGGAAACCACAACTGCCCTGCAAAATCCTTAGAGCCTTCATCCTGCACTACACGCCGAATATACGCCGGAATCCGCTCCCGGGTTCCATTGGCGCCATGTACCAGAACCTTCACCCTGCTTCCATGAATAAACTTGTTTCCACAGGTTCTTTCATCAAGGAAAATCTCCCAGACTCCTTTTTCGTTTTTCCTGAGAGGATGAGATCCCCTGTTCCAGTCGTTGAAATCGCCGATCAGGAAAAGGGAATAGGCATGGGGGGCCCATTCGCGATAGACCCAACCTTTTCGTACCTCATCATAGTTTATGCCAAAATAGTTGTAGGCATCAGCAAACTTACCAATGCTTCCATAATCCTTTTCGATCTGCCTGAGGCGTTTTTTGTACCTCTCGTAACGATCCGCCACTTCCTGAGCAACCGGCTCCAGCCATGGGTCATTTTTAACAAGATCCAAAACAGGGGTCTTTTTTTCCTTCTTTATTTTTTTCATGGAGTACCTCAGGCCTGGCCATTTTTCGTTGGATATTGCATGAAATCAAATCGTTTTATTTTCGTCAAGTCTTGCATCAATCTAACAGGCTATGTTAGCATAGTCACGACTATATTCGGTCTTGAACTGGAAAAAACATCTAATTCGTCTGGTCAAAGTGGCCGAGAATCTGATTTCGCTACGTATGAGGAAACCCAAATGAAAAAATTCTTTTATCCGACCAATCTGGTCGTCTTTGGTGTTGCGGAAAGCCCCTTGAATCTGGCCAAAAACATTGTTTTCAACTGCATCTCCATGGGATTTAAAGGGGAAATTTTTCCGGTGGGAAGAGAAGGAGGCGTCGTTTATGGCAAGAAAATCATAACGAACCAAGAGGAGCTTCCGGAAGGCATTGATCTCGCAGTTATTTTGGTTCCTGCCAGATTTGTGGCGGATGTACTTCAACTCTGCGGTAGAAAGGGGATACACCACGCCATCATCTCCACGGGGGGATTCAGAGAATTCAGCCATGAGGAAACCCAATTGGAGCGTGACATCGTTCAAACCGCAGATGAATTCAACATCCGGTTCGTTGGGCCCAACTGCATTGGAATCATATGTACCAATTCCAGACTCTGCACCCCCTTCAACCCCATGAAAACCGCCAGTTTTAAAAAAGGACCGGTAAGCCTGGTTGTTCAGAGTGGAGGCGTAACCACGCAGTGCGCCTACAACTTTTCAGAAGAACACCTGGGTTTCTCCAAAATCATCAGTGTAGGCAACAAATTGAACATGGTCGAAACCGACTTTTTGAAATATCTTATGGAGGATGAAGACACAGAGCAGATTCACATGTATCTTGAAAGTATTCAAGATGGTCGAAAACTGACGAGGCTGGTAAAACGATCTCCAAAACCGGTGGTTATTTTCAAATCCAATGTGAGCAAGACCGCATCCGAAATCGCCTTTTCCCATACTGCTGCCCTTTCGAACGATGACCGGATCGTGGAAGGCGCCCTCAAACAGGCGGGGGTCACTCGTGTTGAAAATCTCAACCATATGACAGTTGCAGCAAGGGCACTTCAACTTCCCCCCCTGCACGGAAATCGTCTCGCTGTTATCTCCATGTCAGGCGGATTCTCCGTGATCCTCGGGGATGCGTGCGAAAGATACGGTTTTGAGTGCCCTCCCCTTCCCGATGAACTGATCCACAAGATTGAGCAATTCCGAAGGGCCGGCGTTATTCGGATGTCCAATCCCATGGACTTTGGTGATGTGCATGATATAAAGGCATTGGCATTTACCCTGCGAAACTGTCTCGCACTCGACAACATTGACGGTCTCGTCTTGTCGTTCATGTATGAACCTGAAATGATACGGATATTTGGGGAAGGCATCGGCACGCCAAAACAGACACTGGGTTTCATAAAAAAAATATGCGAGGAGTTTAAGAAACCGATTGCGCTTAGTTTTTTCGCAGAGAAACACCACGTGGAAGCATTCCAGAGAGAGAACACCTTCCCCGTTTTCAATGATCCGGTAGAAAGCATTCACGCACTGAGCATCCTGGGAAACTACTGGAGACATAACAACCGGAAAACATGAAACCCTTTAGGGCCACATCTTAGGCCATCGAAAAACCAAAACCTTCCGGATTTATTGACAACAATCTATCAAAAATAGCTCTTGCTAAGGAATCAGGAAAAATGCTATACGTTCCCGATTAGTTTTTTTTTGCAATATAGCTTTCTGTACAAAAAAATTAGGAGAAGCACTCTCCAACGGTTTTTGGAAAGCAATAACCATACAATTTTTAATCATCGTTCATTCAATCTAAAAGGAGACATTTTCATGGGGAAAAAAGTTCACACCATATGTGCAACACTAATTGCTTTCTCGTTTATTCTAACCACAGGGAATCTTTTTGCTGAAACGAAAACGCCGGAAAAGAATGAAGCGGCACTGGTTGATGGAACGCCGATTCCCATGTCAGAGCTGGATCGAGCGGTAAATCTGGCGGTGCAAAGATCGCAGAAGACGGGGCAACCAATTGATGCGGCTCAATTAGACAAACTGAAAAAAGATATTCTGGACAGACTGATCGGTGCTGAATTGCTCTATCAGGCTGCTGTCAAGGGCGGAATTAGTATAAGCGAAAAAGAACAAAATGATAAATTTGACCAATGGAAAAAAGGTTTTCCCAGTGAAGATGCATTCAAAAATAGTTTAAAACAATGGAATATCGATGAAGCCACCATGAGAAAAGATCTCAAAAAGGCCATGACCATAGAAGATTTCATCAAGACAAAGTTCGCAGACAAAATTTCGGTTCCCGAAGCCGAAGTAAAAAAATATTATGACAGCAATCCTCAATATTTCAAACAACCGGAACAAGTCAAAGCCAGTCATATTCTGATTAAAGTAGAACCCAACGCAAAGGAAGAAGACAAGGCGGCAGCCCTGAAAAAGATAAAAGACGTTCAAGATAAGTTGAAAGAAGGAGCTAAATTCGACGCTTTAGCCAAGGAATATTCAGAGGGCCCCAGCAAAGATAAGGGCGGCGATCTGGGTTATTTCAGACGAGGACAAATGGTGAAACCGTTTGAAGAAAAAGCTTTTTCACTAAAGCCCGGTGAATTCAGCGATATTGTTGAAACACAATTCGGTTACCACCTGATCACGGTCATCGACGTAAAACCGGCAAGCGTTGTTCCGTTTTCGGAAGTCAAAGAGAGGATACAGAAATTTCTACAGCAGCAAAAGACCCAGGCCGAGATGTTTACCTTTATTGCTGAACTTCGTAAATCAGCAAAGGTAGAGACGTTTCTCAAAACCGGTTCTTAAAACAAAACAGGTGTGGCTGAAATCAGGTTTCCGTTTATTGGCAACGGACAAAATGTCGTAAATCGGAATCTGATCGTTATAATGGCACCAAAACGTTTTGACTATTCAGCCAATAATTGTTATGATAGGAAATTGTAGAGTAAAGATTACGCGTTACCAAGAGGTTCTTATAGAAGTCTCATCTACGTGAAATCTTCAAGCTGGAGGGATGGCCGAGTGGTTTAAGGCGGCGGTCTTGAAAACCGTTGGGCGAAAGTCCCGTGGGTTCGAATCCTACTCCCTCCGCCACGACAATTAAATAGAAACATGGAGAGATGGCCGAGTCGGCTGAAGGCGCTCGCCTGCTAAGCGAGTGTAGGGTTTAAAGCTCTACCGAGGGTTCGAATCCCTCTCTCTCCGCCACATTTCAAGCGCTTACGCCATATCCTATCCACCGTTTTCGGACCGTTTTTCGGAGCCTTGGAGGGCCGGATGGGGGCCACTTTTTGGACTTGAGACATTTTCCATGTTTTATTCCCATGGTACAAACAGTTCAACCCCTCCGCAACTATTCGACTTTGACATTGAAGATTAAACTATCCAGTTTACAAAGAACATACCCCATCTATTTAGTCTCTGAACGGATACCCCCACCATAATGCCTATATCAAAAGAAAATCATTCATGAATTATCCAAAAAAAATAACTGACCGGGTATTTCTGCTGGGGAATCACCATATTTCCGTATACTTTGTAAGGGGAGATCGATTTTCGGTCCTTATAGAAGCAGGTCTCTCTTCAATGGCCACCCAGGTTATTCACCAGATAGAGGAACTCCAGGTTGAAACGGCAAGCATAAAAAAGCTGCTGGTTACCCATGCCCACGCAGACCACGTGACTGGAGCGGCCCCACTGAAACAGACCTTTCCCTGGATGTCGATAACAGCCTCAGAGAAAACAAAAGATCTCCTTTCGAAGGAAAAAATTCAAAGCTATTTCTCTCTCGAGGACCGGTATATCTCTTCACAGCTTGTGGAACTGGGAACAGTGGCAAAAGGGGATTTGTTGGAAAATTCTCTACCCTATGAAGTAGAAGAAGTACTCGTGCCTGGACAGATACTTGACTTAGGCGGCATTGAGTTGCATGTTCTGGATGCTCCAGGGCACTGCATGGGGGGAATAGCTCTCTGGGAACCTCAGGAAAAAATGATTTTCTGCTCTGATTATTTAGGATTTTGTCTACCGCCGGCCCAATTCGTATCCAATTTTTACGTGGATTATGACGACTTTCTGGAAACATTTGAAAATCTAAGCAGATTGGCCCCTCAATGGATTTGCCCGGGGCATTGCAATGTCTATTTCGGAGAAAAAGCCGACCGGTTTATAGAGGGATCGAGGAAGGAGCTCAAGTGGGTCTTGAAAACTGTCGCGTCACATGCACAGTCCCCTGAAAAACTGGGAAAATTAAAGGGGAAGCTTTTTAACAGGTATTTCGTTCAGGAAGCAACCATATTCAGTCAGGAGAACACCCGTTACTGCATGGACCTGCTGGTCCGTCGAATCCTGGATTCAAAAGCCGTAAGGCTCATCGCGGGTTAGCGTGAAAACCGCTTCCTTATCAACCATTGGGCTGAGGCCAACAGATCGAACGAATCAACTTCGGGCGTAGAAACGACCGTCATTCCTGCGAAAGCAGGACTCCGGGTAAGCGAGCCTGCGAGACTCCAGGTAAGCGAGCCTGCGAGACTCCGGATGCCTCCGAAAACCTGGATTCCGGGTCCGTCATCCCGGAC
>CAYOWC010000092.1:0-8215 GCA_964407525.1 uncultured Desulfobacteraceae bacterium
GGTAAAATCTTATTTTGGAATCCGGCTGCCCAACGCATATTCGGCTATTCGAGTGTAGAGGCCATCGGGATGGATATGCATCGCTCATTGGCGCCAAAACGCTACCAGGAGGTCATCAAAAAAGGTTTCAGCGTCTTCGGTAAAACGGGCGAAGGCATGGCTATTGACAAAACCCTTGAATTGGCAGCAATACACAAGGACGGGCACGAATTCCCAATCGAATTATCCATTGCGGCCACCCGACTCAATGACGAATGGCATGCTGTCGGGATCATACGTGATATTTCAAAACGAAAAAGCGCTGAAGAGGCGTTAAGGATTTCGGAACGGCGATTCCAGGACATCGCTTTGAGTTCGGGGGACTGGATCAGGCGAAAATGCTTCATGAGGGGTAGTGACACATGGAAAAATACCAATCTAATCGCTTGAAATATTTCCCTATTACCTTGTTTGCCTCGGTGATGGGATTAGCTGGACTCTCCATCGTTTTGTTGAAAATGGCCCATGTGCTCCATTTCAGCGCTTTTTGGGGTGTAACCCTTTTATATCTGGTAAGCGCATGGTTTGTATTTCTGAATATTGTCTACGGGCTGAAATGGATCAAGTACCCCGAAGAGGTCAAGGTAGAATACAACCACCCCGTGCGCATGCATTTTTTTCCCGCATATTCCATCTGTTTTCTGCTCTTTGCCATTGCGTTTTTGAGCGTCAATCCGGCTATTTCAAGGGTAACCTGGTGGATTGGCGTTGTCATTCATCTGTTGCTTCTTCTCAGGACCCTCTACGCTTGGTTTCACAAAAATTATAAAGTTCCCACTATTAACCCGGCCTGGTTTATTCCTGTGGTAGGAACCATTCTGGTGCCGGTGGCCGGAACCCAGGTGGCCAACCCGGAGATTTCGTGGTTTTTCTTCAGTATCGGAATCATTTACTGGATTGTGCTGCTGGCCATTCTTATGTACCGGGTCATTTTTCATGACCCCCTTCCCACCAAACTGGTACCGACGTTCTTTATTTTGATTGCGCCCGCTGCTGTGGGGTTTATTGCTCATATCAAGTTGACCCATTCACTGGATCCTTTTTCGAGAATCCTGTTTTATTTCGCAATTTTCACCATGCTGATGCTGTTGACCATGATCGACAAATTTTCGAAAGTCCCGTTTTTTATTTCGTGGTGGGCCTACACTTTTCCATTGGATGCCGTTACCCTGGCCACGGCGCTCATGTACGAATTGACCCATTTTGCATTTTTTAAAGTGCTGGCAGGAATCTTTATGGGATTTACGATCCTGGTCATTGTGCTTGTGCTGGTTAAAACCATCCAGGCGGTTATCCAGGGACGGCTATGCGTTCCGGAGGGGTGAACGTAGAAGCGACTATAGATTTAGAAATAGTTTTTGGAACCACTAATATAATGAGGAGAACAAAATGAAAATTTCGATTTGTGGAAAGGGAGGCAGCGGGAAAAGCGTCTTAACTGCCTTGTTGGCCAATCAGGCTGTATCGCGTGGTCTTGGGGTTCTTGTAGTCGATTCAGACGAATCAAATTCCGGGCTTTTTAAAATACTTGGTTTTGAAAATCCGCCTGTCCCGCTTATGGAACTTCTGGGAGGAAAGAAAAAAGTAAAGGAGAAAATGAGGCAACCCAATATCCTGGTGGAAACGCATCTTTCCACCAAGGATATTCCTTCCCCACATCTAATCAGCAGGAACGGTCTTATGCTGGTTAGTATAGGAAAGATTCTTCAGGCTCTTGAGGGATGCGCCTGTCCCATGGGGGTATTAAGCCGGGAATTCTTGAAAAAGCTTCGCCTCGGTGATAATGAAATTGCGATTATCGATATGGAAGCAGGCGTAGAGCATTTTGGCCGAGGAATTGATGAAAATATCGACAGAATTCTCCTTGTGGTTGAACCCTCGTTTGAGTCCCTGAAAGTGGCTGAAAAGGTAAAAGGAATCGCCGTGGGGATGAAAAAAAGGGTTTCAGCAGTTCTGAATAAAGTAGACACAGAGAAAACGGCTCATAAACTGGAAAGTGAACTCAGAGCTAAAAATATAGAAATTATTGGGACTATTCCAAACGATCCTTTGGTATTCGAGACGTGTTTGGAAGGCAGTGCCATAGGTGTGGGAAAGGCCTTTGATTCGGCAGGGAAGGTTCTGGATGAATTATTGCGTACTGAAGCCTGAAACCCGTCAACCATACAAATCAGCTTCAACTGAGACTGGAGGATGCATGAATATTTTAGATGATTTGATGTCGATATTGAACTTTGATACAGTTGTGAAAGATATACGCCAAGGGGTGTTTCATACCGGTGTTTTGACTCGAAACTGTGGGTTGGCTGCAAGCCTGCCGAAAGATGCCCTCCGCCAAAAACCACCCATGGTTAAAGAGCCGGGATATTTATTGGACAAAGACCCTCGGGAGCTGGCCCGATTAGCCTATTCCCAAAGCATACTTGAGGCGGCCATCGGCATGGCCACCATCAACTCCCTCCTGAAAATAGAAGAAGATTCCTGTATTGAGCTCAATGCTGCCGAACTAATTAAAGAAAAGGGGAGGAACAAGAAAGTGGCGATTGTGGGTCACTTTCCTTTTCTTCCCAAGGTTCGGGAAATTGCAGAAGAGCTTTGGGTTATTGAGAAGAACCCAAAAGAGAGTGACCTCCAGGAGGCTGAAGCAGATACCCTGATTCCCCGGGCCGATGTTATAGCCATCACAGGGACTGCCCTGACAAACCATACCATGGATCACCTTCTTGAACTCTGTCGTCCTGACGCCTATGTGATTTTGTTAGGTGACACAGCCCCTCTCGTGCCTTTCTTTTTTGACTACGGTGTGGATGCCATATCCGGTACAAAGGTCGTGAATCCAGAACAGGCCTTGCGGTGTGTCAGTCAAGGAGCCAATTTCAGGCAAATCAGTGGAGTAAAGCGTTTGACCATGATAAGATAGTCACTGATGGGGCTTGGACGTTTGGCAAGGAGTGATGTCATGCTGTACAATTACAAAGGAAATATTTTGAAGAAAGCCATTTTTTGTTTCATCATCGTTTTCCTGATAACTCTGCCTGGTTCTGCAAATGCGGTGGAAGACAGCATTCATGTCGCCATGCCGTCCAGTCCGAAATCGTTAAACTATTTCGACGCCACGGATGCGTGGTCCCGAAAAATCCTTCGGTTTTTTCACATGCCCCTTTATATTAAGGGCCCTGTGAAAGGGGAAATGGTCCCTTGGCTAGCGGAATCCTTGCCGATTCCGGGGGATCGTCCCAACATAATTACCATTCGGATTCGAGCGGCTGAATGGGATGACGGTTCACCTGTATCTGTCGATGATTTGATTTTTACGGTATCTGTGATCCAGGAATTCGAGATCCCCGGCCACGTGGAAAAATGGCAGGACGTGGTGAAAATGGAGACGCTTGATCAAAGGACCATTCGTTTTTTTCTCAAGGGACCGGCGCCCGGATTTTTTAAACGCGCGCTTTTTGCCCCCTTTGTGCAGAAGAAAAGATGGGCGCCCGTTGTGCAATCCGCCAGAGGTGTTGAAGATCCCCTTCAAAATCTCCTGAGTTTTTCACCCAGAACCGTATCCAGCAATGGTCCCTATATTCTGCAAACCTACACGGAACCGTTCTTTATGGTGCTCAAGAAAAATCCCCAATTTTTTGGACGGGGACATAAGATGGATAGTATTTCCGTGGGTCCCTACTTGAATACCATCATTCTGGATTTCAACCGGGACGTTCAAAAATCGCTGAATGACCTGGCAAAAGGCAATATCGATTTTATCTGGTGGGACCTGCCTCTCGATTTCGTTTTGAAAGTTGATGAAATGCCCCATGTGACAATTTACCGCACAGACCGAACAGGCTATGATTATTTGGCCTTTAATCTTAACAGGCCTCCCTTTAATTATCGTGCATTCCGTCGAGCCGTGGCCCTTTTGATAGACAGGAAGCAGATTGTCAGGCGGATTTTAAAGGGGCATGGCACACCGGTATACAGTGTGATTCCGCCACAAAACAGATTCTGGTCCAATCCAGATGTGGTAGACCCCGGGGCCGGGTTGACCATGGAAGAACGGGTAGATCAGGCTATTGATATTCTTAAAAAGGCTGGATTTTCCTGGGTTGATGCGCATCTTATTCTGCCTGACGGAGAACAAATGAAACCGATGGAAATTCTGACCACCCGGGGCTGGCACAGGCCTTTTCGTTTAAAAGTGGCTCTCCAGATCAAGAAAGTCCTGGCAAAAATCGGTATTCCGGTGGCCACGCGAATGCGATCGTTGCATCAGACGATTGCACTCCTCAGAAAGGGAGATTTTGATGCCTGCATTTTGGGATGGGCAACCCTTTCCGAGGATCCGGATTACCTCAAGACCTTTTTTCACAGCCGTGAAGCCCGCGCAGGGGGCAAGAATTATGCCCGTTTTCGAAATGCCGCATTTGATGATCTGGCGGAAAAGGCTTCTCGGGAAAGGGATCCGGGCCAACGGCAAGCACTGGTTTTTGATATGCAGGAGCTTATCGCACGGGAAATTCCCTGTATTCCCCTCTACACGGGCCCCAGAGTGGAGGCGGCCCGGAACGATCATTTCAAAGGTTGGATAGAAATGCCCGGCGGCATAGGTAATCTCTGGTCTTTTGTTCATCTGAAGCCGATCCAATAGTTTCATCCTGGAGAATGAAAAATGAAAAAATCTTTGTTGGTCATGCTGTTTGTCATTCTGTCCTTTTGGAACCAGACGGGCTCCTCTATGGCCAAGAAAGTCGACCCAACTCTTTCCGATCACCAAAACCATTTAAAGGGCCCTTATGCGGACGGTATGGCGGTGACGAAAGACTGTCTCAAGTGTCACCGGAAACAGGCCGATGAAGTGCTTCTGTCTGCCCACTGGTTGTGGCAGGGGCCAAGCCCCGATGTTGTCGGACAGGAGCATCGAACGGATCTGGGAAAGCGGATACTGAGCAACAATTTCTGAATGTCCCCCATCTCCAACTGGTGCAGGTGCACCAGCTGCCACGTGGGCTACGGATGGAAGGACGACAATTTTGACTTCACGGACCCGGCGCGTATTGACTGCCTGGTCTGCCACGATACCACGGGAACATATACCAAAACACCTACGGGATGTGGACGGGAAAAACAAGGTCTCGATCTGGTCAAAATCGCGCAGCAGGTGGGGCTTCCCACCCGTGCCAATTGTGGATCGTGCCACTGGTTCGGCGGTGGCGGGGATGCTGTCAAACACGGGGATCTGGACAGCACCTTGAAGCATCCCACCACGTTGCAGGATGTTCACATGGGGGGACAGGATTTTTCCTGCCAGGAATGCCATGTGACCGTCAATCACAAAATATCGGGTGGCAGCACCACCTCGGCCGTCAGCGAGGGGCGGGTCTCCTGCACGGATTGTCACGATGAAAAACCCCACGACGATAATCACCCCTTGCTCAAGACCTTGAATGCCCATTGCGACGCTGTCGCCTGCCAGACCTGCCATATCCCCACATTTGCCCGGAGCAAACCCACCCTTATGTTCTGGGACTGGTCCAAGGCGGGAAAGGCCGTTGAGATGTCGCCGAAGGATCCCTACTCCATTGCCACCCACAGCAAAAAAAAAGGCGTCCTCATCAAACGACAGAATATTCAACCGGTCTACGCCTGGTATAACGGCAAACATCGACGGTATCTAAATGGGGATTCCGTCAATCCAGAGGGTGTTACGTACCTGAATCCGCCCGTGGGAGGCATTAGCGATCCAGAGGCTAGAATTACCCCGTACAAGCTTTTTTCCGGCATACAGCCGGCCGATGCCGAATTCGGCTACCTCATTGTGCCCAAATTGTGGGAGGGTTTCTGGACACATTTTGACTGGAATCGGGCTGCGGCGGAAGGCATGAAGGAAGCTGGCCTCGAATACAGCGGTAAAATGACATTTGTGAATACGCTCATGTATTGGCGGATCAATCACGGGGTGGTTCCCAAACAGAAAAGTCTTTCCTGTACCCATTGCCATGGTCCTGACGGGGTCATGAATTTTGAGGCCCTCGGTTACCCGAATGACCCGGCCATCTCAGGAGGGAGGTTTCAGAAAAAGGAACCCAAAACGAATTTATATTGAGACCGGGCTTTCAAATATGTCACAATGGGGCCATGAAATGTTCACATTGCCAATTTAAAAACCCGGAGGGTATGAATTTTTGTGGAAACTGTGGTCTACCTTTGCCCGCAGACTCCTCGCCCGTTCTTCCCTATTATGCCAACCGTTCCCCCAGGGAATACACCCCGCCTTTTTTGCTGGAAAAAATACTGGTCAATCGTAGCGCCTTGGAGGGTGAGCGAAAACACGTCTCCGTATTTTTCGCGGATGTGGCCGGTTTTACCAATCTATCTGAAGCTCTTGACCCCGAAGACGTCCATGAAATCATGGATGGATGTTTTGAAATTTTAGGGCAGGAAATCCATGGCGCGGGTGGCGCTATCAACCAGTATACGGGGGACGGGGTCATGGCGCTTTTTGGGGCGCCCATTGCCTATGAAGATCACATCGACCGGGCATGCCATGCGGCATTACAGGTCCAGCACCGAATGAAAGAGTATACCCGAGACGTGAAAACCCGTTATGGGGTTTTGTTTCAATTGCGCATCGGTATTAACGCGGGAACCGTGGTGGTGGGCGCCATCGGCGACAACCTGAGGCTGGACTACACCGCCATTGGAGATGCCACCAACCTGGCGGCACGTCTGGAAGCCCTCGCTCCGCCGGGGGGGATTCTGGTTTCCCGGGCCATAAAAGAAACGGCCCAGCGCTTTTTTGTATTCCGCAGGGAAGGCGATTTTGACATTAAAGGCAAAAAAGCCCCGGTGACGGTTTTCTCCCTTTTAAGAGAGATGGACACCGCACCGTCCCGAGAGACAAGGGCCGCGGAAATCCCTTTTGTCAACCGGGAGAAAGAGCTGGCGGTTCTGCTGGGGGCCTATGAAACGATGCTGGGGGGTCGATTTCGAATGGCAGTTGTGGAAGGGGAAGCGGGTGTTGGAAAATCGCGTCTTCTGGGTGCCTTTCAGGATGCCATTCGACATGAAAAACCCCTTTGCCTGTGGGGGCGATGTCAGCCCTATGGAGGGGCTACGGCACTGTATCCCGTATCCCGGATGTTCAGGGCATATTTCGAGATATCTGAGCATGACAGTCATCAAGTCATTAAGAGGAAAATCAAGGGAAAGATCAAACAGCGGGACCTGATCCCCAGACTGGAAAAAATATTTGAACTTTTTGGCGTCATCAGAAATGAAGACCCTTCCGAAGGGCTGTTCGAAAAGGAAAAGCGGCTCATGTTCAAGGAGATCAGGGGTCTCCTGGGGGATATTTTAATGGAAAGGCCCTTGATCCTGTTTTTTGATGATATGCAATGGGTTGACCGAACCACCGTGGAATTTCTTTCTTTTCTCATTAGCTCACCTGTGGAAGGCGCCTTCCTGGTGGTTTGTTCTGGGCGAACAGCCAAAAAAACATGGTGCCTGGAAGAGCCTGATGATTTTGTCTATCTGGCCTCCCTCGATGATAAGGTTTCATCAAGCCTGTTCCATTCCACTTTAGGAACTGCTCGCCTTGATGCCGGAATATCCAGGAAAATTGTAGCCCACGCCGGAGGCAATCCCCTTTTTTTGATCGAAATGGCGGAGACAATCAAGAGACGGAACCTGCTGGTCTGCGACGCTCAAATCTGCCGATTGCGACTGGATATTAGCGACCTGGAGATACCCCAGACCATCAGAGACGTTCTGGCGGCGCGCCTGGATGCCCTTCCAGATTCGGCAAAACGGGTTGCACAACTGGCCTCCGTCATCGGAACGGAATTTTCCCATGATCTGCTGTTATATCTTACCGGGGATACATCCCGTCTGAAACAGCGCCTTTCCCTGTTGAAGAAAGAGGGTATCATTGATGCCATATCCTCCGAATTGGGAGGTAAATACGTTTTTCGCCATCAAATGATGCAGGAAATTGCCTATCAGGGACTGTTGAAGAAAAACCGAAGGCATTATCACCATGTAGTCGGAGAAGGCATGGAAAAGATCTACCGAGGCAGCCTTTCTAAGCAGACCGGTTTTCTGGCATACCATTTTTACCGCGCAGAGCAATGGCAAAAGGCCCTGGCCTATACCCTCGAAGCCGGCGATCAGGCGAAACGGTCCT
>CAYOWC010000092.1:8315-10237 GCA_964407525.1 uncultured Desulfobacteraceae bacterium
TGGCAAAAGGCCCTGGCCTATACCCTCGAAGCCGGCGATCAGGCGAAACGGTCCTTTGCCTGCGGGGAAGCATTGCTCTGCTATGATCGAGCCCTGGATATCCTTCAAAAAGGAAAATGGGAACATCGTCGGGAAAGGGCGCTTCAGATCTATAAATGGAAAGGGGGGATGCACTTCTGTCTGGGCCACATGAATGAAAGTCATCAGACGTTTCAGAAGATGTTGGAGGAGGCAAAGCACCTCAAGGATAGAGAGTCTGAAGGAGAGGCCCTCTTTCGGCTGGGATGGACTTCATTTTTCAACCACAAACCCTGCAGCGCCCTGAACTTCCTGCAAAAAGCTATTGATCTGGCGGAGACATGCGGTCTCCAGGATATTCTGCTTAAAGCCACCGGATTTAAAGGGTTCGTGTATTCGGTTTTTGGGAACCTGGAAAAAGCAAGGCCCTTTCTGATCCAGGCCCTTGATCTCAGTGAAGGACCTGTTGGTCCCGAAGGAAAGGCCTGGTTTCTTTCTTATCTCATCCAGTATTATAATTGGACCGGGGAATTTAACGAAGCACTGATTGTCTGCGACGAATTGTGGGTCTTAAACAAATCTCTCAAAAGTCCTTTTTTCAATATTACGGTTCATTTTCGAAAAGGCCTCATTTATGGTGCATTAGGGAGACTGAAAGCGGCCGAGGATATTCTTGAGGCGGGTTTGAAAAACCTGGAAACGGGCGATAAAAAGTTCTGGAAGCCAAGGTTTTTAAACACCTTGGGTTGGATCAAAAGCGAGGCCGGAGAGTTCGAAGAGGCCTTGAAATTGAATCAGGAGGCCCTGGAGCTGGCCTTGCCCACGGGTAATTCTGAAACCATCCATAATGCGCAGGTCAATGTGGGTGAAAATTACCTTCAAATGGGTGATCTGGAAAATGCCGGGAAAGTGCTGGAGGATGTTCGAAATCAGATTAAAAATAAGCGCAATCTCTATGCGGGTTGGCGCTACAGGACAAGACTCCTGATTGCCTTTGCGGAACTCCGTGGAAAAACAGGGGACCATCAGAAAGCGCTTTATTTTGCCAACCGGGCGTTGAAAATGGCCCGGAAAAACGGCGCCGCAAAACATGAGGCTATAACGTTAAAGGTAAAGGCTGGTATTCTTCACGATAGCCGACCAAAAATGGCTCGTGCGTGCCTTGAACGGGCGTATGAACTGAGTGTCGGAATGGACGCGAAACATCTTTCTCAACGAATCAGGGAAACCATGAAAATCTATGAAAATGCGTAACGTTTTATAGGTTCATTGTTTTAATTTGACAATTACCCTTTATATCAATAACCTGGAATCTGACTTTGCAAAGCTGGACACAAATAGGATGTCTCAACGTAAAGGTAACCTTCCATGAAATCCAATCGGTTTCGAATCCTTGCACTGGATGACGAAAAGTCGATCCTCACCCTGTACGAGAGGATTTTTTCTCCTTCAAAAACCTTCAAAGGTTCCTCCTCCGATGTCCAGGCATTTGAGATCTGTCTTTGTGCGACAGCCAGAGAGGCCGTTCAGGTCGTCCAGACGGGACTGGAAGAAGATCGCCCTTTTTCTGTTGGATTTTTCGATGTGAATCTGCCCGGTGGGCATGATGGGGTGTGGGCTGCGGAACAGATTCGCAAACGGGACCCGAACATGACCATCGCTCTTGTGACCGGCCAATTTGAAACCGATCTGGTGAAAGCCGGACAGCGGGTGCCGCCAGCGGATAAGCTCCTCTATATCCAAAAACCATTTAGTCCCAAGGAAATATGGCAACTGGGCGTTTCCATGAGCGCAAAGTGGAAATCAGAAAGAGAATTAACCATGCTTCAGGCCGATCTTGAGAAAAAAGTTCAGGAGCGGACAGAAACCTTGAGAAATGCAAATAAGCATCTGGAATCTGAAAT
>CAYOWC010000092.1:10337-15577 GCA_964407525.1 uncultured Desulfobacteraceae bacterium
TCCTGTGGGAGAAGAAAAATGCCTATCTTGCATCCCTGAGAGATATTACGGAACACAAAAACATCCAGGCCAGGTTTCGCGAAAGCCTGGAAAATGTAAGAAACACGTTGGGAGATACCGTCCGGGCTGTAGCCAGGACCGTTGAAATGAGGGACCCCTATACGGCTGGACACCAGCAACGGGTCGCTGAGTTGTCCCGGGTTGTTGCAGAAGAAATGGGCCTTACGGACGACGAAGCAGAGGGAATCTATCTTGGGGCCTTCATCCATGACACGGGCAAGATATGTATTCCAGCGGAAATTCTAGCCATGCCCCGTAGGTTGACGGATATAGAAATGGAAATAATTCAATCCCATCCCGAAAATGGCTATCAGATCCTCAAAGAAATTGATTTTCCCTGGCCAGTTGCCCGAATCGTGCTGGAGCATCATGAACGGCTGGATGGTTCAGGATATCCACGAGGTCTTCGAGGAGAAGAGATCAGTCTCGAGGCGAGGATCGTGTGCGTTGCCGATGTGGTGGAGGCTATGGCTTCCAACCGTCCCTACCGGCCGGGACTCGGCATAGAAAAGGCCCTGGGAGAAATATCTGAAAACAGGGGAATCCTCTACGATCCCAATGCGGTGGATGCCTGCCTGCGGCTGTTTAAAGAAAAAGGGTACCAATTAATGTAGTGACGGAACAGGATCCGCCCCCCTGATCTCCACACGCCCTTTTAAATAGCTTTTGACGTTGCCTATGGGGACCTCTTTCCGGTGAAATATCCCGGCAGCGAGAGCCGACTCCGCCTCGGTACGGGTAAACACCTCCAGGAAATGTTCTACACGGCCGGCGCCGCTTGATGCAATAACCGGTATGGTTACAGCACCTTTGACTGCATTGATAAGCTCCAGGTCGAATCCCATGTTGGTCCCGTCCCTGTCTATACAGTTTAGAAGAATTTCTCCAGCGCCTAATTTTTCCGTTATCCTGGCCAGGGTAACAGCGTCCATATCCCGTCCTTCTCTCCCCCCTTTTACGGTACACTGATACCAGCAATACCTCTCCCCTTTGGGACCGGGTATCTCCGTGGAGATGACGTGGTGCCTGACTGTATCAGATGAATGGACATACACCCTCCTGGGATCAACGGAAATGACCACTGCCTGGTTTCCGTAAACCCTTGAGATCTCTTCTATGGAGCTTTTTCCCGTGGCCTTTCCTGTATGCAGGAACTCCTCAACGATGTCCACCGCGTCGCTGCCTATGGAAATCTTGTCCGCCCCTGACCTGAAATATTCGGCGGCTACGGTAAGGGCGCTGTACTCCTTTCCGTTTTTGTCGGTATAGTTTCTGATTCCTCCCCCGATGGTCAGAGGAACGAACACGTTTTCGGAGGTTCGGCGAAGGACTTCAAGCATGGGCATGTCTTCCAGAGGGAAATCCCTGAATCCCGTAATGTTCAGAAAGGTTATCTCGTCGGCGCCTTCTTTGTAATACCGTCCGGCGAGATCCACAGGTTTTCCCAGATTTCTCACGGTGCCTTTCTCCCTTACGTCGTACTGGTCTCCTTTTGTCACGACCAGGTTGCCCCGGTCATCTGAGCGCACGTCGAGACAGACGATAACCCTTTTGGCAAGCCTGGTGTTTTTGGGGAAGTTTTCCGGGATTTTCAGATCAGGCCCCGGTTCCAGGAAATTCTTCAGAACTGCAAGTCCCGGTTCACCGCTTTTTTCAGGGTGAAACTGAACAGCAACGACATTCCCCTTCTGGATTCCACTTGTAAATCGAATCCCGTAATCGGTAGAGGTAAGGATATCAGAAGGGTTTTCAGGGGCCACATGGTAGGAGTGGACAAAATAGAATTTTTCACCACCGACCAAGCCTTTGAACAAGGGGGATGGTTGTTGGTTGACCAGTCCGTTCCACCCAATATGCGGGACGGAAAGATCTGTTTTAAATCGCTCCACCGAACCTTTCAGGAATCCAAGTCCCTTGACTCCCGGGGCCTCCTCGCTTCGTTCAAAAAGCCCCTGTAGTCCGAGACAGATTCCAAGAAACGGCCGGTTCGCCTGAAGATATTTTTTCAATGGATCGACGAAATTTCTCTCCTCCAGAATTTTCATCATGCTTCCGAAAGCGCCCACGCCTGGGAAAACCAGTTTTTCTGCGGAAAGGATATCCTCTCCGCTGGTAACAAGAGACACCGTTTCACCAAGCCTTTCGATGGCGTTTATTACGCTCCTTACATTGCCCGCACCGTAGTCCAGTAGGCTGATCATTTTTTGCTCCTGAAAGTCTTCCCTTCAATGACAAAGCCATTGAAAAGGGGTAGCAAGTCAAATTTAAAGAGAAGGAGTATAGGAAAATCGGAGTTTTGAGTAAAGTCCTTTCTTCAGACCTCGTTAAGTGGTTTAGTAGGTGAGTCGTTAAGTCGTTATTATTTGAATTCATCCCCTATAGCCCAAACTTGGACATCGGCCAACTTTGATAGTCTCGTGAAAAGTCCCCAAACCTGTCACCCCCGCGAAGATAGGCGGGGGTCCAGAAACACCAGATCCTCCCGGAGTCTCGCAGGCTCGCTTACCCGGAGTCTCGCGTTCGCGGGAATGACGAAAAGATGTGGATTTTAGCTTTTTGCGAAGCCATCAACTTTGAGTGGGCAATGTTTTGATATTATATGATGTTTTCCAACTCAACGACTCAACCATTTCACTGTTTAACGAGGTCTGTGCTTGAAATTCCCATATTCTCATTCCCAGTTTACCATTGAAAAGAACAGAAAATAAATGTAAGTTTAATATTTCCGCATTCTCTATAAAAAAACTATAGATTGTGAACCATTATCCGTTCTGCGGTTACAGAAGTAAAGGAGGACATCATGAGGATTGTTACGGTATTGTGCAGCATCTTTTTATTCCTTTTGTGGGCAGGTGAGTCCTTCAGCGGGGCTCAACCGCCACTGGGGCTGCCTCCCGTTCCGATTCCCGAGGACAATCTCCAGTCGCCGGAAAAGATTGCACTGGGGGAAAAACTTTTTGAAGACAAGCGCTTCAGTGGAGATGGGACTATCAGCTGTGCTACCTGCCACGATCCGGCAAAAGCCTTTACGGACCATCTACCTGTTGCTGAGGGGATTAACAAACTGAAAGGCACGCGCAATTCACCGACGGTGATCAACGCGGTCTATTATCAGGCCCAGTTCTGGGACGGGCGACGTCCCAATCTTGAAGAACAGGCCAAAGATCCGTTTGTGAATTCTGTGGAACATGGCCTTGGAAAAACACATAATTTCCACGAGTTTATTGTTGAAATAATCCGGAAAGATCCTGAATATGTGAAACAGTTCAAACAGGTTTTTGGCGTGACGCCTGAAAAAATTACCATGGATGAAGTCGTCAAAGCGATCTCCAGTTTTGAACGCACGGTCGTGGCGGGTGATTCTCCGTTTGACCGTTATCAGTACGGGGGAGACAAAACGGCACTCTCTGAATCTGCCGTAAGGGGGCTCGAACTATACAGGGGAAAAGCACGTTGCCAGGAATGCCATGCAATCAGTGAAAAATATGCGATTTTTACCGATAATAAATTCCACAACCTGGGAGTAGGGTTCAATAAGATTCAGCCGCGCCTTCGGGAAATCGTCAAAGAATTTAGAATGGCGCATACAAAAGACAAGGAGCTTGATGAATCGATTCTTACGAAGAGTGATACCTCCGAATTAGGGCGCTTTGTGGTGACCGGGAAATTGTCTGACCTGGGTGCTTTCAAGACTCCGACTCTGCGCAATATTGCTGTTACAGGTCCATATATGCACGATGGGAGTATGGCGACGTTGAAAGAGGTTATGGATCTGTACAACAAAGGAGGAGAAAAAAATCCATTTTTAGGCAGTGTTCGCGTGCTTGATCTCACGGACCAGGAGATGGAGGATGTGATTGCTTTTATGAATTCCCTGACCAGCCCACAGTTCAAGGATATGGTTGCAAAATAAACACCATGAAGAAAGGAGGAACGAACCCATGGGGAATGAGAAGTTTATCAGCCGGCGGCGTTTTCTGAAAACCGCTGCTTCCGTTACGGCAGCATCTGTGCTGCCCCTCAAAATTGTGGAGGTTTGCTGGGGTGCGAAAAGCGAAGAAAAATTTACCTTTGCTTGCATTTCCGATGCCCATCTGACCCAGATTAATGGAACGAAATTTGTGAACAATTTCGACAAAGGTCTTGAGCAGGCGGTGGCGGAGTTGAGCCTTATGTGGCCGCAGCCGGACTTTGTGGTATTCGGGGGGGATCTGGCCCAACTGGGAAAAAGGGAAGAGATTGATCATGGGCTCGAAATGTTATCGAAAGTTGAAATTCCGATCCGTTTTGTGATTGGAGAACACGATTATTATCTGGACCTGGGCCGATATTGGGAAGAGAAGGTCAGCAAACTCCATTACAGTTTTGATCATAAAGGAGTCCATTTTGTCACGCTGAACAGCATTCTGACTTACGAGGACTGGATCAAACGGTGGTCAACTCCGGAAGAGCGGATGAACCAGATGGCTCGGCTTGATAACCCCCAGGGGTCTCCCTTCATGGTCGGGAAGGAACAGATTGAATGGTTGAAAAAAGACCTGGCAGGGGTCAGCCGTGATACCCCTCTGATTGTTTTTTCTCACTCCCCCTTATATAAGATCTTTAAACCATGGAATTTCTGGACAGACGATGCTGAGCAGGTTCAGGCTGTATTGAAGCCTTTCAAAAAGGTTAACGTGCTCCACGGGCACGTTCATCAGATTATCTATAACCAGATTGGAAACATCAGTTTTCAGGCCTGGATGTCCACGGCCTGGCCGTGGCCATATCCGGTAAGTTATGATCAGAAGCCCAATGCTGTGCCGAAAATGACCGTTTTTATGAACCGGGCTGACCCCTTTCATGAGCGGGATGCGACCGGTTGGTCTCAAACAACTGTTGAAGGCGGGCGTACGTCCCAGCACTTTGATCTCTGGGAGAATACATCCCGGACTCTCCGGTTTGATCATAAAACCGAACAGCTCGTGGATGATCAGTTCCAGAACCCCGCAAACCGGATTCCCCCGCAGAAACATTATTAGAGGTTTGAAATAGAAAGGAGGCTACGAAAATGCGTCATAAAATGTTTTACGGTATTTGCCTGGCCCTGTTTCTGGCAGCAGGCGCCATTTCCCATGTGGGCGCTGATGAGTATGCGAAGGCTGATCTCAAGCAGTGGAACGCCGCTTTCATGGATGTGG
>CAYOWC010000093.1:0-15527 GCA_964407525.1 uncultured Desulfobacteraceae bacterium
AATCACGAAAGTGTAAACTACTTTTTGGCTTAAATGAAGGATGCCCAATATTCATTGAAAAAAAGGGCCCTCCTCAGAGGGAATCGTATTGAGAGATAAAAAGGAGCAGCCAGATGCCTTACGTAAGGAAACGAGGCAAGCAACTTGTCATTGTCCAGGGAAAACGGGATCCGGAGACGAGGAAGGTGGAGCAACAGATTCTCTTCACAATTTACTCGAAGGCGGAAGCCCAACAGATTCTCGGACGAAGCAATGGAGATCTTGCCTCTCAGTTTCATCACTTGCTTGAGAACCAGTATCCCGATGTTCGCTTCAACTGGGGTAAGATCAATGAAGCGATCCTGGCGAATATTCATGTGGTGCCGGACCTTTATCGGTACAAAGAGACGCGCCTCCGTTCCCGGTTTCGCGGGGATCTTTGTACCTTTGCCCGGCAGCTCATGCTGACTGATCCGCAGGATTTCATGGCGGCGAGCCATCTAATCGAGGAGAATGTCGTAGAACTTGAGTACCTGGTTCAACTGATCCAGTGGCGCCTGGATTTGCGCAAACAGGAGCCTAATCAATGGAATATGGACAACCCTTTTTATTGGCGCTTCATCCTTCAGGGGCCCCAGGTACCGCCGGACATCGAAGAGGAGGTGGCTGGTTTCTATGTAAAAGGTGATTATGACCGCGCGAAGGTTCTTTTTCGTCTGCTCATCGATTGTTTCGAAGACTATGCAGAAGGATACAACTATCTGGGGTTGATCGCACTCCAGCAGGAAAAGCTGGACGAGGCCATTGGACACTTTCAAAAGACCATTGAGACCGGCCGAAAGCACTTCCGCAAAAAGATTTCTCGAAAGCGATACTGGAGCGATCTTTCCACCCGCCCCTACATGCGGGGCTTAAGAAACCTGGCTATTGCGTTGAACCGCTCAGGCCGTTATGAAGATGCCCTTATGCTTTGTGACAGACTTGAAAAGGAGTGCATGGATGAGGTTTCCGCCACAAGCTTCCGGACCACGGCCTATCTCAACCTGGGGCATTACCAGCAGGCAGCCGATTCGGCATTGAAAATCAAGGATTTCGATCCATCAGAAAGCCTGGTTGCCGGATTTGCCGTATATGAATTGGGCCGCACGGAAGATGCTCTGGCACTTTTTATTCACGGGGCACTTAATTATCCTCGGGCGGCGCGGGTGATCCTTGGAATGAAAACGGATCCGCCTCAGGGAAGGGACGAAGCACGCGATCACAATACGGGTTTCGATATACGCAGAGATCTTAATAACTACCTGCAAAAGCAAGGTCGAAGAACGAGAGATTTCTTCAAAGGCATGGTGAAGAATGGAAGAGTCGGAGCTCTCCTCAATGAGATGGACTTGGTCGTTCGGAGATGGCACGAACAACACCCCACCGGTGAGCAAGAGGCCTTTGACCGAATGCTACAGATGCAACAACCGGAATTCGCCCGGCAAGAGGCACAGGAACTTGTAAAAGAGTGCGTTTGAATATTTTCGGCACGACGCTGCGGCCCAAATAGCAGGCCTTACTATTTTGCGGCGGGGACGACGAGACTCGAACTCGCGACCTCCGGCGTGACAGGCGCCTGTTCCAGTATTCACGACACCCTATAGACTCAACAAATGCAATACATTAGAGGGGTTAACAAAAAAGCCACGTGTACTTTACGCGTCTTTTCGTAGACCTTTACACCATTTTGCAGAGAAAAGAACATACGGAGGGGCACATAAAACAAAAGGTTGAAATTCTTCTAATTATCCAACCCCAACCGACAACACATCCACATATTTTGACCCGACAATCCCAGTCTGTACCTTACACGATTAGTTCCGTCCGGCAAATCGGGACGACCCATAAAGCACTTCTTGAAAAAATCATCTCCGAGAATGTGCGGTGCAGTATTTCGAACCTGCCACAGCCTTTCTCTTGCACTGGCTTCCGGCTTTAGTAATAGCCTTGCACTGCCCCGGATTTAAATCCGGAACGTCCTCTTCTTCATCCTGGTCCAGGTCCAGTTTCCTCAGAAGTTCACTCGCAATATCACCAGCCTTTGCGTTGACAGACCGGATAAAATCGTACACGGTCCCGATGGTCTGTTTTTGAAAATCTTCCAGCTTGTCCGCTGTTGCCCCACTCAAATTGATCTTTTCCAGCACTTCAAAGGGCATGTTTGCAAGGGATTTGTGAATCTGCTCCACAGTTGTGGCCCCATTGTCAATGGCTTCCTGTACCAGGTCTTTCAATTCCTTTATTCTCTTCATAGCTTCCCCCCGCTATAGGATTTACGATTGTCGATTGAAAATATTTTCTTAGAGTTCAAGCATCAGCCTTTTATAAAACCTTATCAGGTGGACTCCTTGGAGGGTCGGAACGATGATCAAAGGCAACATTTCCAAGAAACCAAAAACCTTCCTTCGGTGTTCGATATTCCTTGTTCAATATTCGATATTCGTTTTTCATGGCTCTTCAAAAGGGCCTTACTTTTTGTCCTTTTTGCGACTTCTTGCGGCTATATCAACTTTCAATTCCAGCCTCTTTCCGAGCCTTGAGGGCAAGTCTCTTGACTCTCTCGATAGCCTCATCGGTAAATACGCCGTTCACTCCGGAAATGGCCGCCAGTTTCATGCCATGTTTCAGGCCCATTTTATAAATCTCCCGAACCTTCTCCCACTCAATATTTCTGCCGATGGTGAAAACCTCGAAACGCCCTTCAAGGGCCAGTACAATGGTCTCCGCAAGGCAGGCATAAACCACTTTCGGTGGAAGACCGATGTCTTTCATTTCCGGGTTGCCGGGGAGCTCAATTTCTCCCGATTCAATAACCAGTACATCGGGCCGTTTCGCCACATCTTCCGGGGAGAGATCGAGGGGGCGTGCCACGTCGGTAATCACACATCCCGGCTTCACCCTGGTGATATCGAGGATGGTTTTTCCGGCACCTGATGTGGCGGTCACAATGACATCCATTTCGTCGATCTTTTTGTCGGGTCTTGTGGAAATAAATATTTTTACATCAGGGGTTTCTTCCAGGACTGATTTCTTCAAAGCCAGCAGTTTCGCCGTGTTTCGAGCCACCATGTGAACTTCTTCAAAGGCCTTTGCAAGCAGGCGACAGCAGACCGACCCGATAGCTCCGGTTGCGCCGAACACCATGGTTTTTGCCTTGATCTTTTTACCGGATTCAATCTCTATCAACCCCATACGTCGCACGGCATCCGCGGCGGCCCACAGAGCCCCTGAAGCACTATAGCTGTTACCCGTAGTAATGGGGATATCCGACTTCCTCGCTACGGTAACGCCCGCGTCTCCAACGACCTTGGTAAAAGCCCCAAGCCCCATAATCTGAGCTCCCATCCGTTTTGCCATTTTGGCTGCCTGGAGAAGCCGAATATAGGTAAATTCGGGACTATGGGCGAGCATCTGCTTTGGTGTTCCACCAACACTTATCAGCCACCCTTCCGCTTCCACGCCGGTGGGCGATTTAACGCCGGTAATTTTTGAATACACAAAAGGAGGAGAGTAGGCCATCACCTTTTCAACCACGTCCATAAAGACAGGCGGTGTCACCCTGGAAACCATGTTCAGGGTTTTATCTATTTTCAAGAATTCCTGGGAAAGGGGGTGAATCACAAAGGCAAACCGGTTTACCCTCCTGGGGTTTCCCGACGGATATACAACCCTCGGGTCCATCTTTTCGTCACAGATAATTTCCAGAAGATCGTCATCCGTAATCTGTTCCGGACCTTTATCAAGAGCAGCAAGGATCATGGCTTCCAGGACATTGAAACCCACCACCCGTTCCAAGACTTTCGGAGCGGTGTCGATGATCATGTCCACTCCCCGATCCTTCAGAAACTCCACCCGATCATCATAAGCACACGATGTGATGACTGTTTTTCCGCCCAGTTCCTCCAAACCGCTTTTTTCTAAATATCTGTAAAAATCGTGATGGGGCACCACGATAACCTGGGCGTTCTGCATGGCCTTTCGAGCGATGTAGTCATTCCATACCCGAATCGGCATAACAGAGGACGAAAGGCGTTTGCCCGGAACCCATTTGAGAACCTCGTGGGCGCCGTTGGCATACAATTCGAGATCTTCCATGGAGTTCAGAAATTTGGAAATCCCATTTTCGAGAATCGGGTCCGCAAAGGTAAGGTTATCGGTAAATTCTGACATGGACCTGGCAATAATATAATTGGCCATACCTGAAAGAAACAATGCTCTTATATTCGTGAAATAGTCTCCAAATTCGAATTGGAGATCTCGAACGGTCCACTCGTGGGTCACGTTCCTGAGGGCGCCCCCGGTTGTCACGGGAATCTGGATACGAGAAGTAAGCCGTTTGATCCGTTCTTTATGCCTCCTGATGGACTGTGGCGTACCTACCAGGTGGGGGAACCGGATATTGCCGATACCGATAACATCCGCCCTGTCCTGCCATTCCAGCATCATTTCACCGGCCCTTACCATGTCTCCGTCCGTGCCGAATCGCCTCACCTGAAATTCGTGTCCCAGAAATTCTGTCTGGAATTCATAATCACTGCTCGTTGAGCCAAGGCTAATACTGATAATCTGCTTCACAATCCCCTCCTGATACGGTTCATCCCATCTTCGGTTATAGCCCCTGTAGGGCAGAGATGCATAACCTCCCTGAGCAAGCCTTCTTCGTCTGCTGTTTCCGGTTGTCGGCGAACATAGACTATGCCGGTCTCCGCGTCGACGACCAGATTACCGGGGGCCACTTCAGAACAAAGCATGCAGGCAATGCACTGTTCTCCCACAGAATATTTTGGCGGAACGCTTTCTTCCATAAACTCCTAACGAATCACCAAGTGCCCTAACCCCTTTTCCCGCAGAAAACGGGGATACATTTCGTACGCAGGGTCCAAAATGGGCAAAAGTTTCAAGGTCTTTGGAAGATTTCCCCTGGCTGTAACCTGGCGGCGGGTCAAGGCACTCACGAGGTTTGCTTTCCCGTGCCAGAACAGGTGGGCAAAATCGGCGTTCATGGTCATCGTCACATCGGGCTTTCCTTCAAATCCTCCCTTAATGATCCGGGGCTCATCTTTTGTCGCATCGATGGTAATAACAGCCGACGGGTTCTTGTAGACGAACTGCACACACAAACCGGCCTTCTGGAGAGCCGGACCGATCCCCGGATCCGTTTTCAAACGCTCATAAAAATCCAGCAGGATATCATAGAGCATTGCTGAATCCTTAAAAACATTTTTCATATCCTTTTTTTCAAACCTGGTCCCCAGGGACTGCAGATCTTTTTCCGAGACCGGCACAGGTTTGACCGTAGTCCGGTAAAGTTTTTTCACAATCCTGATCACGGATTCCCTGTTCGGTTCCCTGGGATTGTATAGCATGGAGCCGTCTTCCATAGCTGTGGTCGCCACCTGATCGAGCCTGGCCAGATTGTCGTCAATTCCGGCACTCTTGAGATTGAGGGGCATTCCAGTCAAATAGGCAAGCTGACGGTTGAGCATCCTCACCCTCTCAATCCCGGCTTTTGCCGCCTGCTTTCGAAACCACTGGTCAATAAAACTCAGGTTGGCCATGGCCTCAATGGCAAGCCCTTTTACCTTGAAGGACTGAATATCAAACCATTGCCGCGCGAACTCTATGGAACTCAACGCCTTTCTGACAAAATCAGGTCTCATATCGGCCTTCAACAGGCTGGCCCCCTGCTCCACGATCTGGGGGAAATTGACGCCCATGGCGATGGCAATATCTGAAAAGCGCTCCGTCTTTTCATCCAGGTTATATTCCATAACCTCAGGCAGGACCAGGGCATTGGCCAGCCCGTGGGGAATATGATAGACACCGCCAAGGGCGTGGGAAATACCGTGGGTCATCCCAACCATGGAATGGGAAAAAGCAACTCCGGCAAGAAAACTTCCCACGAGCATTGCGCCGCGGGCCTGGATATCTTCGGGGTGGGCGCAGACCTGAAGGATATTACCGCTGATCAAGCGAATGGCATGCATGGCCAGGGCATCCGAAGCAGGAGACCACTCTCTGTCCACATAGGCCTCAATGGCATGGGTTAAGGCATCCATCCCGGTGGTAGCGGTCAGCCTGCCGGGCATGGGCACAGTGACCTCCGGGTCAAGGATAGCCATTTGGGGCAGGAACTGGTCCTCCGCAAAGGGAAGTTTCACATCATTGTCAGGGTCCGCGATCACCGCAATCTTCGTCACTTCCGAACCCGTTCCGGCTGTAGTCGGGATAAAAATAGAGGGAAGAAGGAGATCGTTGGGATCCAGCAGATAGGCCCCCATATGGTCTTCAATCTTTCCACCCTTGACCATGAGAAGATTGGTGACCTTGGCCGTATCCATCACGCTGCCGCCCCCGACAGCAACGACCATATCGCACTTATGCTTCCTGGCAAGGCGCGTGCAATTCAGCACGGTTTTAATCGCCGAATTGGGAGGCACATTGCTGTATGTGCAAACGATCTCGATATCGGTCTCTTTGAACCCTTCTTTTGCCGCTTCGACCGGACCCGCCTTGAGCAAAACCTTATCCGTCACAAGGATAGCCCGCCGTTTCCCGAAATGGGCCACGGCATTGCCGATGTTCCTCAAAATGCCGATGCCATAAATGAGTTTTGTAGGTAGGGAAAATTCAAAATATTCAGGCAGCATGGTACCTCCCGTCTGTTACCGTTCGCTCAGTTCCTTTATAATTTTGCCCAGCTCCCTTGCATCTGCCTCTGCGGCAGCGGCCTGGTGGAGAGTGCAGTAGTCTACGCCAGGGTTTGCCCGATTCCTGCACTGTGTCCCCTTTTTGGTCAGGGCCTGGCAACGGCCCCGTTCTTCCTCTCTAAAACCGGTCATTCGGGCCGCATCATCATCTCTTGCCAACTCTCCACCATCCGCAACACTGTCCGGATGATGGATTTCACAATAGTCAAACCCCGGAAAGGCCGCCCTCTTACATGGTTCATCATCTTCGTTCACTGCTTTGCACCGGGATTCTTTATAGCGGTCGTGCAACACTAAGGGCTCATCATAGATTTTCCCGGACATAACCAAGTCCAGCAGGTGATTGAATTCGTCCTCGAATCCTTCCAAAAGCACTTCCGGGTCGGGCATAAGGCCCTCATCCGAAGCAATACCCACCGTCACCTTCCCATCGTAGCTGAGGATACTGATCCCCAGGCCAACCATGCCGGATCGTGGAACCCAGAACATCATGTTGTTGATCTTTTTTCCCGCAAAATAGAGAGGTTCCTTGGGACCGGGGACATTGGTAAGAACCGCTGAGGCTTTATTGCTGAAAAAATTGGCGAACTGCCTTGCAAAACTGTCAGGAAGCACCCCAACAGCGCTCATAAGCCCGAAATTCACCATGGCATCCGCCGATTTCTTGAGATGGTCCGTTCGACGCCGCACTTCTTTGAGCCTGAGCACTGGATCTTCTATATAAACAGGCAGAGGAAGAAAAACGAGACTGAACTTATTTCCCAGTTCGTTTTCCGTTCCAGGCTTTCGAATATTAACAGGGACCAGAACCCTGAGGTCGAGTTCATTCACCCGATGGTTTCTGGTTTTCAGATACCTGCGCATGGCGCCCGTTACCGTTGCAATCAAAACATCATTCAGGGTTGCCGTACTGATCGCTTTTCCCACGATCTTAATCTTGTCCAGCGACATGGGTTCTGTCCAAACCGCGGTCTTTTTAACACCGAGACGCCCTTTGAACGCCGTGTCCGGATCCGAGGGCATCACCGTCAGCCTGGTAAGGATTGCTGCCACGTCCGTAGTCAATTCAGACCCGGTCTTCGCTAACTCCACCAGCTGGTCGGGGTTGGATGCCACTTCCCTGCATTCCGAGAGGAGTTTCTCCCCAGCACGCAGGGTCGCTCCCCTCGCCCTTTTTAAGGATTTGACGACACTGCCCAGCCTCCAGGGAAACAACGATGTGGTATGTTTCCTTTTGACCGGCGGCATTTTCTCCGGCCACGGTGCGTCGGGATCGGTGTCCGCAGTCGACAGCAGGGTATGGATCAAAGCAATACCATCCGCTATACAATGGTGGATTCGAAACAGGATCACACAGCCTTCCCCATAATTTTCGATGAGATGAACCTGCCAGAGCGGTTTTTTGTAGTCCAGCGGGGTCGTCATAAAATCACCGACCATATTCTGGAGTTCTTCCTTGTCTCCGGCACCGGGCAACGCTATTCGATGAATGTGGGACCGGATATCAAAATGCCCATCGAACTCCCAGGTGGGAGCGCCTACCCCGTAGGGCGATTTTACAACTTTTTTTCTAAAACGTGGAAAAGAGGTCAGACGCTGCTCAACCGTCGACTTCAGTCTCTTGAAATCAACAAGCTCCTCAAATTCCATAAAGGCTGTAATCACCATCAGATTGGCGGGATCATCCATACAAAGCCAGAAGTTGTCAGCATAGGTCATGGATTCTGTCATTCTTTTTACCCTTTCGCACGAAACCTTATTCTACAGGCCCCGCACATGCCATAGGCAGGGGGTTGAGTTGGGACGTATCCGGATCCACCTGGGCAAACTCTTCATTCACCCGAATTCCATAGGCACCCAGAATTCTCTTCAACTCAGGGTATCTGTTATGAATCGACGACTGCACGGAGAGGAATCCCCTTTTGGCTGCTTTTCGCCGTTCCCAGAACGCCATGGGATTCATATCAAAAAACTCTGCGTCGTATTCAGTGGGCTCTATTACGATCAAATCACCCTTAAAATCCGGATTATTCCGGTAAGAATTGATACCGTGCATCAGCCTGGAATGAAGGAGGGTTCGTATCACCTGGTTAAAAACAGCATAGATCCCGTCTTCCGCAATATCCAGGTGCGTCTGCCCTTCTTCACAACGTTCGCAGAAGATCTCGTGGTTAAAGGGCCGAAACGGGTTATAACAGATGATCAGATCCGCCCCTTTCTGGATCGCAAGGTCTATGCTTGTAGTTTTTACCACGGCTCCATCCACATAGTCAATATCGTCTATTTTCACGGGCTTGTAAAAAAGGGGCAGGGCAATGGACGCCTCCATGGCCTTTGAAATGGGAACATGGTCGTTGTGACCGTACCCGAAAATCTCCCTTTGAGCCGTGTTGAGGTTCGTGGCAATAATATAGAGCTTATTTTTCCTCTGTTCATAAAGCGATTCAAAATCATTGCACAAATCATTCTTCTCCAGGTTTTTTCGAATGGCACGCTGAAATCTTTCAGTGGAAAAGAAACCGTTTGGAAGAAACTTCCAACGCAGGAAATGTTTTTTATGGCCCGATTCGGTCTTCAAAAGACAGTACCTGAAAAATCGCTGAAAGTTCTCATGATTAGGATGGGAAATAAACTCCATCCCCAGCGCCCGGAACTCTTTCCTGAATACATTATTTGCGGCTAAAAAATGAAACAGATATCTCGGGATAAACGTTGCGGCATTGCCGAAAGTCTGCAAGGGGTTGAGAATAAATTCCATGTAATTGGGAAGGTAAATCGCCGAAAGGGGAATGGGATCAATTTGTCCCTTTCTACCTTCCATACTTTTTGTCAATTCTTCTGCAGACACCCCATTTGCAAGGAACGTAGCAAGCAGAGCCCCTGCACTCACGCCCACATACATATCAAATTCTCTGATTTTTCGATTCAACATAAAACTGCTAAGGGCCTGCAAACCACCCAGTTTGAATGCGCCCCCCGATATGGCTCCACCCGAAAGAACCAGAGCGGTTTTCCTATTGGTTTTGGGACGGCTCAGATCACTTTTCTGTACAATGGTAATGCCCATACAACATTTCTCCGTATACAATTAAAAATCCGACGCAGCTACATTTTACAATAACTATTTAATATTAAACAACTAATATCTAAACTACAACCGCTAAACGCATCGTTTAGGTTCCATATTTATTCCATGGAGAATTTGACGCTTTGCGTCACAATTGTCAAGTTTTTTTCAGCAGTGCACCGTTTTATCGTACAAGCTAAAAGCAGCAGTTAGCTTTTAAGCTATTAGCCGTTAGCTTAATAATGTAAATGAGTTGTATCAGTTTTTCCTGTATTGCGACTTTCGCTTTTTGATACTGAGCTGTTTCTCCGTAAACAACTTATATTGTGGGTTAAGAGCTAATGGCTAAGCGCTAATTGCAACTTTTAGGTACAATTAAGAAATTGGAATTCATTGCCATTACTGGTATAAGATTATCAGAGGATATCGGACTGGCGCAAAACAAGGCTTCAAGTAGAATTCAGGAGGATCTTCTATGGCGGTAAAAGATGAACAGGAATGGTTTAAAAAATTTTATGAAGGAACTTTTCTCATCAAGGGATGGAAACATCGAATGAAAGAATTGCTCCAGGCGGTACCGGAATCCGATAGAGGGCACGTGAAAGGCCTCCTGGAAAACCTTGGGCAGAAGATAGGCAGGGAATGGGCACGTGAAAATCGACTGCGACGGATAGACACTCCAACCCTCCAGAAATGGGGAGAGGACCTCCGTTCAGCCAAAAGAAAAGGCCCTTCCGTTCTAGTGGAACAGATACGAAAACTTGATGCGGAAGCAGATGGCATCATTGGTTCCGCTTAAGTGCTCAAACAAAAAACTCTTTCAAGAGGAGAAGAAACATGGCAGGTTTGAAAACCAAGTTTGAAACAACAGCAGAAGATGTTCAGAAGCTTTCGAAACGACCGGACAACGATACCCTTTTAAAATTGTATGCATTGTATAAACAGGGGGCTGCGGGGGATATTACCGGGAAGAGGCCCGGCTTTACGGACTTTAAGGGTCGGGCTAAATACGATGCGTGGGGCAAACTGAAGGGGACATCAGGCAAGGAAGCCATGGAATCCTACATAAAACTCGTGGACAGTTTGAAAGGGTCGTAAAAACCAACAGTCCTCATGAAATAAGTGCCGAAATACGAATATCTCCTGAGCGATGAACTGCACGGGCGTTTCTAAACCTTTTAGAATCTATTCCCCAAAGTATTTTGTCTTGACTTTTGACGGCAATTCAGGATAATCACCTCCACTGGCGATGAGAAAACCAGAAGCGAAAGAAAATTGGAACGAATGCCGATTTGCCGCTATTTTTTTAAATAGCAGCGGCATCAGGCTGCAAACCAATCAAAGCTTCTCCGCCAGGGTTGCAAAATCCCAAGATCTGTTTTATATTGGGACCACATTGGTTCCCGAAGTTTGCACCCCGGGATATTTTATGCGGAGAGATGTCCGAGTTGGCCGAAGGAGCGCGACTGGAAATCGCGTGTACTGTCAATAGCGGTACCGAGGGTTCGAATCCCTCTCTCTCCGCCATAGTTTTGATGCTGCTTTTTTTCGCCCAACCTTTCACCTCACAAAAGTGAGCCCCGAATTGACAGCAAATCCCGTGATCCTTTACAGCAAACCTTATTACTACCAGATGATGATATGTCCTATGAAGTCTTAGCACGAAAATGGCGCCCTCAAACCTTTGAGGATGTCATAGGTCAGGAACATATTGCCAAAACGTTGATGAATGCCATCCGCGGCGACAGGGTCGCCCATGCCTATCTGTTCAGCGGGTCAAGAGGAGTCGGAAAGACATCTGTTGCACGGATCTTTGCAAAAGCCATTAACTGCACGGAGGGAGAACCCGGGACGCCCTGCAACAAATGTCGGTCATGTGTTGAAATTACGAAAGGATCTTCTGTAGATGTGCAGGAAATTGACGGGGCATCCAACAGGGGTATCGATGAAATACGAGAGCTTCGAGACAGCATAAAATACATGCCTTCCAGCAGCAGGTATCGCGTCTACATCATCGATGAAGTTCACATGTTGACACTTCCGGCTTTTAATGCACTCTTGAAAACACTGGAAGAACCTCCAGATCACGTAAAATTCATTTGTGCCACGACCGAAACCCACAAGGTCCCCGTAACAATCATTTCCAGGTGTCAGAGATACGATTTCAAACGTATTCCCATGGCTCGCATTATAGCCCATTTGCGAACCATAACGGACAAGGAAGAGATCGAGATCGAACAGTCTGGAATCGCCATCATTTCCAGAGAAGCTGAAGGGAGCATGCGGGATGCCGAAAGCCTCTTGGACCAGGTAATTTCCTTTGCCGGGCAGACGATTGCCGAAAAAGACGTTACGGATATACTGGGAATTATTGACAGGAGCATCATATTCGAAACATCTGCGGCAATGATTGAAGGTTCTTCTGAGAAATGCATACATATTATTGAAAAAATTTACAATCACGGCCACGATATTAAGGAATTCTACAAAACACTCATGGTTCAGTTTCGGAATCTCCTCATGAGCCTGATTTCCACGCAGGACCACCTTTTAAACCTGAGTGACAGGGATAAAGAGGAAATACAGAAACAGGCACAGATTGCTGGAGAAGAAAAACTGCATGCCATGCTGAATTTTCTCATTAAAAGGGAAGGAAGCCTCAGATACAGCTCTTCTCCCCGCCTGATTCTGGAAACAACCCTGATCAAACTATGCCATATGGACGATTTCCTCTCTTTTGGCGATCTTTTGAGAAAGATAGGAGCACTGGAAAAAAGGCTGGCCAATTCCCCGGTTCAAGATAAGGCAGACATACCCCGACAGATTTCAGACCCGGCAAACAAATGGGATGGGAACAAGAATAGTCCGGACATCGAAAACTCCACCCAGGTACCCATGCCGAAAGAAAAGACATGGGAGGATTTCCTGGCATTTCTGGCAAAAAAAAATCGCCCCATGTACGCCATTTTGAAAGGCTGGAAGCTGAAATTATTCGAAAATAGCGAGTTGGAAATTGTCGGCGAGGGGAACTCGTTTTCATCAGACTATTTTGACGACGGGGACAGATACGATCAACTGGCAAATTATTGCAAAGATTTTTTTGATAGAAATGTGCAGGTGAAAATTTCAGTCCGCAAGACTGACTCATCCCTGCAACCGAAAAAGGCCGCGGCTCCCTCCAGAGCCGGCAAAACGAAAACCACCAATCTTCCTCCTCCGGTCCAGGATGTTATGACCCTTTTTGAGGGAAAGATTGTTGGAGAAGATTTGAACGGCGTTAAATAAGAAACACTCGGATCGTGAACGGTCCGGGTACAGATGGTCTTAAAAATTCAGGAGGAAAAAAATGAAAGGCATGCCGAATATGGGTCAACTTCTCAAACAGGCCCAGAAATTTCAGTCCCAGATGTCTAAAGTGCAGGAAGAACTGGGAGACGAGAAAGTTGAAGCATCATCAGGCGGTGGAATGGTAACCGTTGTCGTGAACGGAAAGCAGGAACTTCTTTCCATTGTTATTGATCCGGAAGTCGTGGATCCTGAGGACATAGAAATGCTCCAGGATCTTGTCATGGCCGCAGTCAATGATGCCATGACCAGGGCAAAAGACATGATGAATGAAGGAATGGGAAAATTGACCAAAGGGATGAACATTCCCGGAATGCCGGGGCTCATGTAAGCTGAATCGAGAGAAAAATGGGAATTTACCCGCTACCGTTAGAAAAGCTCATCGAGCAATTTACCAAACTCCCCGGCATTGGGCAGAAGTCCGCAACCAGGATGGCGCTTCATATCCTCCGCAGCAACAGGGATACGGCAGAGACTCTGGCAAAAAGCTTGCTGGAAGTAAAAGAAAAAATCAGGTTCTGTTCCACATGTTTCAACCTGACCGACGATGACCCCTGTTCAATTTGCAGCAATCCGAACAGGGCTAACGGCTCAGTCTGCGTTGTTGAGTGGCCTGGAGACCAACTTGCATTGGAAGATTCGGGGACATTCAAGGGGAAGTACCATGTCCTCCACGGCGTGCTCTCGCCACTGGATGGAATTGGCCCCGAAGACCTGAAAATAGGAAAGCTCATGTCGCGTATTCAGGACGAAGACATCAAAGAGATCATCCTGGCGACCAATCCAACTACCGGAGGGGAAGCGACAGCCTCTTTCCTATCCAGCCTCATTGCAGAAAAATCCAAGGGCCTGAGGATTACAAGAATCGCATTGGGAATTCCCATGGGTGGTGATCTGAAATTCATGGACCGCATGACAATCCAACATGCCCTTGGTAGTCGCGTCCCGGTACCCTGAGAAATTCTTTCCTACAATACCTCATCAAGGCATCTGTAATTCCGGGTATTGTAGAATTTTTCCACATTTACCAGATTCAATTTATCCAGTACTTTCTTCAGTGGAACGGAAGCAATAGAGCCCTGCCTGAGGCTGACCATACGGCCGAAATCTTCGTTTACAATCATATCGATGGCGGCAACACCGAACTTCCTTCCCATTCGTCGATCGTAGGCAGTGGGTGATCCACCCCTTTGAAGGTGCCTGAGAGCCACATACCTCACCTCCAAATCAGTCTGTTTCTCGATTTCTTCAGAAATAAGCCCCCCCACACCCCCAAGGTAATAATGTCCGAACCCGTCTCGCCCCCTTCTTTCGAGGATGGGATCCATTCCCCTCGGTTTGGCTCCTTCTGAAACCAGTACAATACTGTAACGCTTCCCGGCCTTTCGCCTCATGTTCAGGAGCTCCATGACACGTTCCATGACGAAATCGTGCTCGGGGATCAGGATGACAGCCGCATCCGCTGCTTCTCCTCCTTCCAAAGCGAGCCAACCCGCCTGTCTCCCCATACATTCGACCACGAATATACGGCTGTGGGAACCAGCGGTAATTCTCAGCCGGTCAATATCTTCCGTAATAATATTAACAGCGGAGTCAAAACCGAGCGTATAATCGGTACCGGACAGATCCTTGTCAATGGTCTTAGGTATGCCGACAACCTTCAGGCCGTTCTTATAGAGTTTGTGGGCTGCTCCCAGACTGTCGTGTCCACCCACTACCACCAGGGCATCCAGCCCGAGCTCTTTGTAGTTATTCATCAAAACTTCCGATTTGTCATCGCTGGGATCAAACGGGTTTATGCGGCTTGTTCCAAGGCGTGTACCGCCATACCTGTCCCAGGTGCGAACGATATCTGTATCCAGCCGCATAATCCACTGTTTTTTGCTGGCCTTGTCTTTCGGTTTCAGTTCTGTCAATCCCTTCCAGCCGTCCATAATTCCTATGATGTCAAACATGGTCCCACGTCTGGCGACAAGATCTTTATCCAGAGCTGTATTCACGAGCCAATGGATCGTACTGTTGATGCCGGGGCAATCTCCGCCTGCGGTTAAAACTCCCACCCTTGTTTTCATTTGCTGCCTCCAACAGAAATATGGTTAAATAAAAAGGAGAGCATTTGGAGCCGTGCCTACCCCCTTCAAGAAGTCTGAAATCAATTCATTTACTATAAAGAAGTTCGAAAGAGCTGTCAATGGGACATTCTTCGTTATGAAAAGCGGGTTCAAAAGTTCAGAGTTCAGAGGGACAACGGTTCAGGGGTTGTAGAATTTGTGGAGTTCTCAGCCTGTGTGCGAAAATATTTCGGCTCATCGTGGATTAGCGCTAAGAATCTTTTTTCCGGAACCGAGGTGTCAGGTTTCGGGTGTCAGGTTTCAGTATCTACTATT
>CAYOWC010000094.1:0-15394 GCA_964407525.1 uncultured Desulfobacteraceae bacterium
AGTTGATCTTCTGGAAGAAAAATCATGCTTTGATTGGGTCCTATCCCCCGGAGCCTACGTGAATTTGAAAGTGCGGGACAAGGGTAAAGGTATGACATTCGAAACCATGGAACGAATTTTTGAACCTTATTACACCACCAAGGAAGTGGGCAAGGGTACAGGAATGGGCCTTTCGGTGGTTCACGGCATCGTCAAAAGACATGGTGGTGGTATCCGGGTTGAGAGCGAACCCGGGAAGGGAACGGCCTTTGAAATCTATTCCCCTGCATCAGAAGAGATGAGTGAGGAAGAAAAAGAGCCCGATGGAGAAATCAAAGGGGGTTCTGAAAGCATCCTCTTTGTGGATGACGAACAGTCTATGGTGAACCTGAACCACCAGCGTTTGGAGCGGTTGGGCTATCAGGTCAAGAGTACCACAAAACCTGTGGAGGCCCTGGAATGGTTCAGGGCTGATCCGGATCAGTTCGATGTCATCATAACGGACATGACCATGCCCAAAATGACCGGCGACAGGTTGACGGCAGAAGTCCTGAAAATTCGACCGCTGATGCCGGTGATCATCTGTACCGGTTACAGCGAAAGGATGTCCGCCAAAAAGGCAGAGAACCTTGGCGTACGCAAATACATTGAGAAACCCATAGACACCCGGAATCTGGCTGCTGCACTTCGAGAGGTATTGGATGATGGTCCGAGTCGCGCAGCCCCCATGCAGGATGGTGAGGCTAAGAGTTAAACTCAACCCAAGATTGCCGAAACGTTTTTTTTGAAAAACCACCCTCTTGCTGGCCGGCAACATAACTGCTATCTCTCACAGGCGTTTTAAGGCTAAAAACCCATTTGATATCGATTGGATATGTCAAATATTTTTCAACGCCAAATGCATTCCAATAATCAGAGTTTCACAGGTTTTGACAAAAACCAGTCTTATGGGCTATTCTCAACATATATTAATTGCAGAGCGCCGCCAGGTATTTACACAGATAACAATAAAGATGGCATGTGATCCGGAAAGGTAATAACCACAATAGCTAAGAAAAAGAACGATATGATTACTGGTAACTCATCTCAAAATCAACAAGATTTTTGAAAAGAAGCCAATTCTGAAGTATTATTATAGGAACGTCTCTTCGTCGTGTCCTAGAATGAATTAATCATCAATATGCAGGTAAAAGCGGGTGAAGTAATGTTTAAAATTTTCTCTCAAACAGATAGCAAGACAATTCATGCGTCGCCGGACGACACGATACTAGAAGCTATGCTCGAAGCTGGAATCAATCACACACACGTCTGTGGTTGCAATGGCCGCTGTTCAACCTGCCGGGTCTATGTTATGGACGGATTGAGCAATTGCCTCCCCAGAAATGAAATTGAAAAACAGGTCGCCGTGAAGCTGGGATTTCCCCGAAATATTCGATTAGCCTGCCAGACTAAGATAAGTGGAGATATCACGATCAAGCGTCCGGTTGTTGATGAATTGGATATAAAAATTATCTTAAAGCAATTTGAGGATAAGTCTGGCACCAAACTCGGAAAAGAGAAAGATCTTGCGATTCTCTTCACTGATATCGAAAACTACACTCAATTTGCCGAGGCTTTTCACGCGTATGATGTCGTACATGTTTTAAATCGATACTATCAAACGATGAACGAGATTATTGTGCAACATAAAGGCATTATCAGCGATGTAGCGGGAGACGGTATCTTGGCGTTGTTTGGAGCAATGGAAGATAGCAAAAATCTTGTATTGGATGCCATCAATGCAGTTCGAGAAATGCACAAGGCTTTGATTCATTTTAACGAATATCTCAATCAAATGTATGATCGGTCTTTTGGGATCAGGGCAGGAATAAACTTTGGAAAAGTTATTGTCGGCAATTTTGATACGGGCATGATGAGCAAAATTTCGGCTATCGGCGACATCGTTAATATGGCAAGTCGGATAGAGACTGCAAATAAGGATTTCGGCACAAAACTTCTGATCTCCCAATCGGCCTATGAGGAAGTAAAAGGGTTAGTGGGGACCCATAAAATGTATCGGACCACATTAAAAGGCAAGTCTGGTGAATATGTTCTCTATGAGGTTGAAATCTAAATTAGCGGTATCAAAAAGATGCATTACCAGCGACACTGTGACTGATCGTAAATTTGCGGCCTGAGGGTTGGATTTCAGATATCTCCAACGTACATTGGGTTTTGGCGGATCTGTGATTTCTGCTTTTCTCAGGCTTTTGAGTAGAAAACATTATCGTAATATCCAATGCATATCTCATTTTTATAGATTTCCCGGGCTTGAATATATGTAAGCTCAAACTGATTTCAGAGGATTAGTCGTGGCGTGATGGAAGATCCGCTATGGTGCGATTTACTATGCTGCCTTTTTTCGGTCGCGGCAGTCAGCAATGAAAGTTGCATATATTCCCAGGAACATCGGCTTGTCTGTCCTTATGTACAGACCTCAATACTTTGACAGGATCAACAGGATTAACGGGATAAGAGGAAAAACTATAACTAACTGAAATCAAACAAATCTTGTTGTAACACATCGGAAACAAACGCTCCGGAAGAGCAAAATTGGACATTTATTATTTTTCGAATGATTGAAATATCAGCTGCTTATACCGGTAATAAGTTCATTTTGAACCGCTATGAGTCATAAAATGTGCATTTTTTGTGTCTCAAAATGAGGCGAAATAACGAGGTCTGTATGCTGGTACAAAAGTTGCTTTGAGGGCCTTTGCGACAAGATTGAATTGATTGAAACGTTATCATGACGGCCGCACGGAAAACCCAATGAAACAACCTCTGCCGGGGATCTGGTTTCGACGTCTGCCTGAGCCGTTTTGATTTTTTGGTTTACAGGTGCTCGATAACCGATTTAAATTGGTCTAAAGACCGCGCAAGGATATATTGTACGTTGTTTAAAATGAACCAGGTGTTGGGTTTTTCATTTTGACGGTATTTGGAGGATCTTTTGATGGCGGCAAAACCGACCTATGAAGAATTGGAACAAAGGGTCAAGGAATTAGAAAAAGCTGAATTCGATCGAAAAAAAGCTGTGGGTGTGCTGGGGAAAAGCGAACCGCGAATTCGGAAGAAGCTTGACGGCAACCGCTTGCCAAATGGGGATCCGGATGTGGTAACGCTGGACCTGGCAACCATCATTGATATACGGGCGATCCAATCCATGATGGACGATTTCTTCAACCTTACGGATATCGGGATTGCTATCCTCGATCTTCAAGGCAAGGTCCTGGTTGCCACAGGTTGGCAGGACATCTGCATCCAATTTCATCGCACCCATCCCGAGAGTTGCAAGAACTGCATGGAAAGTGACCTTGAACTTTCCAATGGAGTTGAACCTGGTACATTTCGACTCTATCGGTGCCAAAACAATATGTGGGACATGGCAACCCCCATAACCGTGGGCGATAAACATGTCGGGAACCTGTATCTGGGTCAATTCTTGTTTGAAGAGGAAACGCCGGATCTTGAAGTCTTCCGTTCCCAGGCGCAAAAATATGGATTCAATGAAAGGGAATACCTTGCGGCGCTTGAACGTGTGCCACGTTGGAGCCGGGAGACAGTCAACATCGCGATGACCTTTTATACGAAGCTTGCCCATATGATTTCCGAGCTGATTTACAGCAATATCAAGATAGCGCAAACGTTAAAAGAACGGGACAAATTGCTCAATTCGCTACGGGAGAGTGAGGCTTTTTTAAAAACACTGATCAATGCCATACCGACTCCTATTTTTCATAAAGACAGGGATGGAAAATATCTTTGGTTCAACAACGCTTTCGAAACGTTTTTTGGTGAAACAAAAGAACGGTTGATAGGTAAGTCTGTGTTCGATATCCATCCGCCGGAACTCGCTGAAATATATCATGCTCAAGATACCGAACTTTTCAACAGCGGAGGAATACAGCGTTACGATTCTCAGATGAAGAATGCACAAGGCGAGCTGCGTGATATCATATTTAACAAGGCCGTTTATACTAACAGTCAGGGCATCATAACCGGACTGATTGGGGCAATTATAGACATCACTGAACGCAAACAGGTGGAAGAGGCACTTCATGAGAGTGAAAAGAAATTTTCAACGCTCTTTCAGGCGAGTCCTGTCTATATTGCCTTTACAGCTCTTGATGACGGTTGTTTTCTGGATGTAAACGATGCCTTCACAAAAATTACAGGGTTTCAGCGAAATGAAGTGTTGGGACGTACTCCAGTTGAAATAGGGTTATGGTTTGACCCTAAAGAAAGGGCCAAGTTTATCAAACTCGTTCGGCAAAACGGAGACTTTTATGAGAAGGAAGTGCGGTTCCGGAGAAAGAATGGCGACCCCTTATTGGGAATTTGGTCAGCTGAAAAAATCGAGTTAGGTGGTAAGGCCTGCCTCATTAGTGTGCTTATAGACGATACAGAACGAAAGAAAACCCAGGAGGCTCTGCGACAGGAAAGAGACAAACTGCGTGCTGCCATTTCCGAAATTAAAACACTGAGCGGGTTGTTTCCCATCTGTTCCAATTGCAAGAAGATACGAGACGACCAGGGATACTGGAACCAGATTGAAAAATATATCGGTGAACGTTCCAATGCAGAATTTTCCCATGGTATCTGTCCGGAATGCGCTAAAAAACTCTATCCGGATTTTGATCTTTATAATGATGATGGAGAGCTCATTTAGAGATATAAGGGTACGGGATCTTAACTGGATGACCGGTGAATAAGAGAGGTTCCAATTAATACCTAAAAGCTGCCATTAGCTTTTGCATGGCTGTTAGCTTAAAAATCCCGAATATTTTCATGACGGTTTCGAATGTTTGGACTTCATTTTTTGATGCTAACCTTTTTGGCCGTAAATTACTGATTTTCAGCGGCTAAGTAACCGCTAACCGCTAATTGCATCTTTTAAGTTTCACAATACCGGTGATCTGATTTCGGATTTCGGGATTCGGATTGATGCAAAATCAAGCGTTGACCGAAATTTCATTTTGCACCATCCTTCCAGCGCTTCAATCGTCCTCGAACACCCCGTACTGGTTGCCGGGAGGAGGCACGCCCCTCTTTTCCAGGGATACCCGGCATCCGTGGTAGTCGGGCCTGTTTCTGCGGTGATGGGCCACAAGGGCCTGAACGACCTTCCAGCTTATTTTTTTCTCCTCGGCCATGGCGGTGACCACTTCCAGGGCTGCTCGGTTATCGTAGGGAACCGGCCGGTAGGGACGCGGTGAGATGAGTGCGTCATACAGGTCGCTGACGACCACGATTTCCACCATTAAGTCCCTGATCCGGATACCGTGGGGATATCCCGAGCCGTCTTTTCTCTCATGATGATCCCTTGCCACCCTGGCGGTCAGCGCCCCGACGTCTTGAAGGTAATGGCACAGCAGCAAATAGCCCGCCTCTGTATGGTGTTCGACCATGTGTCGTTCGTTCCGGGTGAGAGGCGTGGTTTTCTTCAAAACGTTCAAGGGTACACATATCTTTCCAAGGTCGTGAGCGGGGCCTGCCTCGGCCTCTCTGATCATGTCTTGAAAGTTCTCGACCAGATCCCGAGCCAGGAGCGTGGACAACAGAAAGACCATCAGAACGTGGCGGTAGGTGTCGTAGTCATGTCGCTTGAAATAATCCACCGCTTGAAGGATCGGGATGATCACATGGGCGTCATTCATGATATCCAGAATATCTCCAAAGGACTGTTGCTGGTCAAAAACGATCTGGTAAGGGGGCTTACGGATAAGGCCGAGGAGGTCCTCGCGCAGTGATCCATGGTTGAGCAGGGGATAGGTTTCAAGACGTCCCTGCTGGTTTGAATGAGCCAACTCAGCCAGGAAATCCTCTGTAATGGGCATGCCGGGCTCACACAAGACACGATGGTTCAGGGTATAAACCGGGTATTGCAGCACATACCCGAATGGGCCGCCGGGTTCAGGTAGCTTTTTTTTCCTCATTTTCTCTCCATTTACCCTGATGCTCAACCGTAAAATGGATTTTCGCATACTCGGAAGTGAATGGTTTACCGCGAACATAGTTAGTGTATGAACAAAAAGCCTGTTCAGACACGATTTCGGATTTCGGCCTCCGGCCCGGAGGGATTGCGGACTTGTCCTCCTGTAGTGTGGAGGGTTGTTTCGAATTTAGAATGTGTCATTTCAGTGTCACTTTCTTTCTGGCAGTGTTGATTGAAGAAACCGTGATGGCGATAATTTCATCTGCTTAATAAGAACGTTGCCGTCCCGCTTAAAAGCGGGATCTGATCAAGAAAGAAACTTATGCATTCCCACGCAGAGCATGGGAACGACCAACCAGCAACGAGCAACCAGCAACGAGTAACCAGCAACCAGATGAAGAGCACACCAGCTATCTGCTAAAGGTAGCATTTCTCGGGCTATCATCAGCTGTAGGTCTTCTTTGCGTCTTGCGTGAGACTTTTTCTGTACCGGTTATCCGGATCAGGTGTTTGACGGGATGGGGGAAAACCCGGCCCAGTCCAGCGTTTCCGTGTGTTTCACGTACTGGCTGGATCCGTCGCCCACATACGGAACCACTCCGGTTTCAGCTTCTTGCCCCTCAAAAACGTTCCGCTCTTCTTCTGCCTTTGGCAACATGTCAAGAAGAGAAGCTCTTTTGCCCTGGGAAGGTTCTTCTTTTGTCAATCCGGATGGAGGCAGGAGGTAATTTAAAAGCCTCATTCCATCTTCCCTCGACGAATACAAAGGGACAGGAGAAGGCTCTTTCGGCGCGAGAGTCTCCAATACAAGCTCTATCCTGCCGTCTTCAACCCACAGACTGAATTCCACAAAATCGGCTCTCATGGAAAGCTCCACCCTTTTTACCGTATAGACAATAAAATCAACAAAACTGCCCATCACCTGGGAATCCACCGGGTTTCCCATTTCCTGGGATATTCGCTGGTATGCTTTGAAAAAATCGGTAATCTTATCCATGTCCATCGCTACAGTGGCTGGATCAAAACAGATCCGGTAGGCCCCTCCTGCAACCCTCTTCCTCTCTCCATCTTTTCGTTTCATACTCCCTTCGGGGTCTGTTTCTTTCGGGGAAGACAAAACAATGTGTTTCTTTGGCTCCCCAACAGGAAGTTTTCCCCGTCCTTCACAGAGGGAGATCACCTCTTCTCCACTCCGGCGAAAACTTTCATCGGCTTCAAGGCTGAAAACCGTCCGGGTAATTTCGCCCAGGCTGGTAATCCCTTTGACGGCCTTATAAAATCCATCCTCCCTCATTGAAATCAGATGGGCCTCCTCCCGGGCAATCATTCGGATGGCGCCCGCGGTTTTTCTTTCCAGAATAGCATTGCGAATGGGATCGTTCACAAAAAGGAGTTCGTGAACAGCGGTGCGGCCTCTGAAACCCATATCGCCGCAGTGCCCGCACCCGACCGGCCGGTAGAAGATGAAAGGGTCGTTTTCCGAGACCGTCACGCCAAAAGAATGGATCAGAGCCTCTTCCGGTTCATAGGGTTCTTTACAATAGGAGCACAAGACCCGGACCAGACGCTGGGCCACCACGGACACCACCGTGGATGAAATCAAAAAGGTGTCAATCCCCATATCCATGAGCCTGAGGAGGGCGCCCGTCGAATCATCCGTATGGAAAGTGCTCAGCACCTTGTGCCCGGTTAGGGCAGCCTGGATCACAGCTTGCGCGGCGGTAGCGTCACGTATCTCGCCCACCATGATGACATCGGGGTCCTGACGCATCATCGATTTCAGGAAATCCGAATAGGTCTGCCCTAATTTGGGATCGAGCTGCCCCTGCACAACCCCGTCAATGACATACTCAACAGGGTCCTCCACGGTAATAATCGATCTTGTCCCATCATTCAAGGACATCACAGAGGCGTAAAGGGTTGTGGTCTTGCCACTTCCGGTGGGACCGGTTACGAGCATGATACCCGAAGGCTGATCAAGTATTTTTTTGAAATTGATCAGATTAACAGGAGAAAGGCCCAGGGAATCAAGACCGATAAGCTCGCTTTTTCGGTACAGAATCCTGATGACGATATTCTCTCCGAAGGCCGAGGCATACACGGAAACCCTGAGATCCACTTCCTGGTCCATGATCTTGGCCTCGATACGACCATCCTGGTGTTTTCTTTTCTCCGATATATCCAGTTTGCAGAGCACCTTGATCCGTGACGCTAAACTCAGTGCAAGGGAGATGGGCAGATCGGTTTTGTGCTGGAGGATCCCATCTATTCGATACCGTATGCGGATCGCTGTTTCCTTTGGTTCGATATGGATATCGCTGGCCTTTTCCAGGATGGCATTGGTAATGATATAGTCCAGAATACTGGTAACATTGTCCCCATCGCCCAGAGAAAAATGCTTATTCCCTACCACCAGGTCTTTTTTCTGTTTCGCAAAGACAGACGTTCCTGTAGGAGCGGCTTTTTTAAAATGTTGTTTGATCGTGTTGAGAATATCCCTTGCAGGGGCGATGGCCGGTTCAATCGTGCACCGGAATACCTGTCTCAATTCGCTGATCGCCTGTTGATCAAGAGGATTGCTCATGATCACTGTAACGGCTTCCTTCCCCTTGAATGCCGGCAAGGCCTCATTTTTCAGAAGGAATTCTTCGCTGATGCCTTTTAACAGAGATCGGTCGATGAGGTTGAAATCGGGGGTGATTTTCGGGATTCCCATCTGGATGGTCAGGGCGTTGACCAGGGAGGTCTCCGTAATAGCTCCCATCCGTGTCAGAATTTCGCCCAGCTTGCCGCCCTTTTCTTTCTGATGGGCCAGCGCCGCTTTAAGTTTTTCAGGACTAATCAGACCAACCTTTACGAGAAGATCTCCCAGCTGTATCCTCTTGCCATACTTGTTCAGGATCTGGTTGAGACGGACATTGCTCAGAAATTTCAGATCAACACAGACTTCTCCGATCGGTCGATAAACCTTCTGATTTTTCTGAACGGAAAGGGCGCTGGATAACTGATCAGGCGTAATGACCCTTTCGTGAACCAGGAGGTCTCCGATCTTCATTTTTACCTTATCGGCCACGATTTCTTTTCTCCAATGCGCCTCCAGTGTGAGAACCCATCTAAAATACCACTTAAGGAGGTCTGCCAATTCCCCGTTAAAGGAGAGGTTTACAACAAATTCCCGATTTCATTTTTAATACTGATCTCGCAGGTAAAATGGTGTCAGATGTCAGGCATTTTAAAAATAGAATTGCTTTATTCCTAAAACCTGTCGAAGATCCCGCCCGGCGGGGAACACTGACACCTGTCGCGGATCCCGTCTGGAGCAAGGCGGAAGCGGGGAAACCAAAAATAACAATAATGGGTTATAAAAACTCACGTCCTGGCTCCAAATTATGATGGTTTAGAAGTCACCTTGAAAGGGCTGGACGGAGACCTTGAAATTATTCTATCCTACTGATCCTGCTTTTCAAGACTGTGGGAGGAATCCTCTTCATGTACACTTTCCCCGCATTCGTCGCGGAATTTCCGAATCATGTTTTTGGTCTGGTTAATTCGCTTCGTGATTTTGATGGAACGAGGGCAACACTTGGTGCACTCAAAATGATTTTCGCATGGCCATACGCCCACCGGATCGTCTAAAGCGGATAAACGGGCTTCAAACCCCCTGTCCCGGCTATCTGCGAGAAAACGAAAGCCCTGAACAATCGCTGCCGGACCGAGAAAATCTGTGTTTTCATCCAGGATCGGGCAGGCTGAAAAGCAGGAGGAACAGAGAATACAATTGGTGGCGTCATCAAAGGCCAAGCGTTCTTCCTGGGTTTGAATGCGTTCTTTGGGAGGGGGTGGCTCTTCATTAATGAGAAACGGACTGACCGATCGATAGCGTTCAAAAAAGCCGGTCTGGTCCACAATCAGATCCCGCTGAACAGGAAAATGGCGTAAGGGTTCAATCGTTACGAGTCCCTCCTCTTCAGTTACATCCTGGACAAGGGTTTTACAAGCCAGTCGATCTTTCCCATTGATCCGCATGGCATCTGATCCGCAGACGCCGTGGGCACAACTCTTTCGAAAGCCCAGGGTTCCGTCTTGAAAACGCTTAACCTGCATCATGGCATCGAGTACGCGCTCAGTGGGTTCCACCTCCACAACGTAGTCCTGGTCATAAGGTTCCTTATCAAGCCCGGGAAAGAAACGTTTTATTCTCAAGGTAATTTTCATGAAGTTCTCCTCAATATTTCCGGGGTTTGGGAGACCAGATGGACGTATCAACCGGCTTATAATCAATTTGAACCCGGTTACCATCCAAGAAAGCCAGGGTGTGTTTCAGCCACTGACCATCATCACGATCGGGGAAATCTTCCCTCGAATGGGCTCCTCTACTTTCACGGCGATTGAGCGCGGAGGCCGCTGTGATCAGAGCCAGATCCAGAAGGTTTCCGAGCTCGATGAGATCCAGAAGGTCCGTATTGAAAGAGTCACTCCTGTCTTGAACACGCACATCGAGGTAACGTTTGCGAAGTCCCTGGATTTTTTCAACGGCGCGAGCCATATCTCTTTCGTTGCGATAAATTCCTACATTCTCCATCATGGTAATCTGCAGCTCTTCCAGAATATGACCACCGTGTGGTCCTTTCTTTCCATCTTTGAGACGACGAATCCATTCAAGGGCGAAACCTGAGGCATCAGCACTCACTGGAGGGCTCTCTGCATTTTTGACGTATCCGGCCATGTGAAGACCGGCACGACGGCCAAACACCACCAGATCCAAAAGGCTGTTTGTCCCGAGACGGTTTGCCCCGTGGACGGAGACGCACGCACATTCCCCGACCGCATAGAGTCCTTCGATCAAGTTCCCTTTATGATCTGCGATTACGCGTCCATGAACGTCAGTAGGAATTCCCCCCATGGCGTAATGGGCGGTTGGAAGAACCGGAATGGGTTTTTCGGACGGGTCTATCCCGAGGTACGTTAGACAGAAATCCGTAATATCGGGAAGTTTACTCATGAGGGTTTCTTTCCCCAGGTGCGTTGCATCCAGGTGAACAAAATCATCAATTTTGCCATCCCCCCGTATACCCCTGCCGGCTCGAACTTCCGTCATGATAGCCCTTGAAACCATATCTCTGGGAGCCAGGTCCAGCAAGGTGGGTGTGTAGCGTTCCATAAACCGCTCTCCGCTACGGTTCCGCAAAATACCCCCTTCGCCCCTGACCGCTTCAGAGATCAATATTCCAAGGCCTTTGATGCCGGTGGGATGAAACTGGAAAAATTCCATGTCCTGGAGGGGAATGCCGCGCCTCGCGCAGACAGCGGGACCGTCTCCGGTATTGGCATAGGCATTGGAGGTGATTCTAAACATGCGGCCAAAGCCCCCGGTTGCAAAAAGGACGGCTTTGGCCGAGAAAAGATGGAGTTCTCCGGTAGCCAGTTCAAGGGCGGTGACGCCGCTGCATCGATTTCCTTCAAGAATCAGGTCGATAACCTGAAATTCATTGTAGAAAGACACATCGTTCTTGATGCACTGTTGGTAGAGGGTTTGCAGGATCATATGTCCTGTGCGATCAGCAGCGTAGCAGGCACGGTGAACGGGCGCTTCGCCAAAATTGCGGGTATGTCCGCCAAAGCGGCGCTGGTCGATCCGACCTTGCGGCGTACGGTTAAAAGGCAATCCTCTGTTTTCCAGATCGTAGACCGCCTGGATCGCCTCTTCAGTCAGAATGACGGCAGCCTGCTGGTCAACAAGATAATCACCTCCTTTGACGGTATCAAAGGCGTGCCATTCCGGCTTGTCTTCTTCCACATTGCCCAACGCCGCACTGATTCCTCCCTGGGCAGCCCCTGTATGGCTTCGTACCGGGTATACTTTGGACAGCACAGCTGTTTTCCCGTTCGCACCTGCCTCAAGGGCTGCATAAAGACCGGCGCCGCCGGAACCGACGATAACGGCTTCAAATTCGTGTTTCAAAACTGACCTCCTGTACGAGTTTTGTGTTGGGGTTCATGCTTCACCCCAACCTACTCAAGAGCCCTCTATAGAGCAACAAGAAAAAGGGGGGGTGGTTCTCACTTCGCCCACCTGATACAATCATCCAAGAACACGTTCGACAGTTCATAATCATAATCGTAATCCTACTCCTTTTAACCTATTCCAGGGCTCTTCGATTATGATTACGATTAAGAGTAAGAGTAAGAAAACAACTCTAATGGCCGTCGTTAGAACCAAGCCTGAAAAAGGAACAAAAGGGATGCTGGAGTTCTCACCGGTTTTTTGTTATCGTGTGAAAAAGAAAGAAATAGAGATCCCAGAATGACAAAACCATCCATATGGAAAAACCCCCGGGTCAAAGCCGCATTCCCTTATGCGCTATTGCTCGTTCCCCCCCTTTGCTGGGGCGGGAATGCCGTACTGGCCCGTGGAGTCGTGGATATCCTTCCTCCTGTGAGTTTTGCCTTCTGGCGATGGTGTATTGCCTTTGCAATCCTTTTTCCGTTTGCCCGCAATAGCCTGAAAAAAGACTGCACAGTAATGCTTAAATCTTGGAAAATAATCCTTCTCCTCTCTTTTTTTGGCATTGGCTGTTTCAATACACTGCTATACAGGGCAGCACACACCACCACCGCTATCAACGTATCCTTGATACAGACAATCATGCCGGCCATGATAATCCTGATTTCCCGAATCTTCTTCAAAGAGAGCATCAGAGGACTCCAACTGGTGGGGGTCATCCTTTGCATAGTTGGCGCCTCTCTCATTGCCTTAAAAGGAAAATGGCATACGTTAATCACCATGTCTTTCACGGAAGGGGACCTTTTGATGCTCCTGGCAGTGTTTAGCTATGCTCTATATTCGGCCTTTTTGAGAAAAAGACCGGCAGTGAACCCCCTGAGTTTCCTGACTATTATCTTCGGAGTTGGCGCCCTGATGCTTCTGCCCCTGTATATTATGGAACTCCTCTTGCGTGGGTTTTTTCCTTTGCGATATGCGGCTATCCTCAGTATTCTCTTTGTAGCCCTTTTCCCATCAATCATTGCCTATTTCTGCTGGAATCGTGGAATCGAAGAAATAGGGGCGAACAAGGCTGGGCTTTTTATGAACCTGACGCCGGTTTTTGCAACAATAATGGCCATCATTTTTCTCGGCGAATCGATCCAAACATTCCATATAACCGGGATGGCGTTTATTTTTGGAGGTATGGTCATTTTCAACCGGCGGGGTTGAAGTTTCGGAGGGAAACTTTTCCTTAACAAATAGTAGGGCTTCTGATACACTGATAATTTAATTTTTGAAACTTTAGAGGCAATATTGGCTAATTCTTTCCCTGTTCTCATCGTTGAAGATGACCCGGTATCGAGGAGACTCCTTGAGGCAACGCTGACCAAAGCGGGGTACGAGGTTGTAACCGCAGAAAACGGATACAAGGCGCTTGAGATTTTTGAAAAACGGTTTTTTCCTATCATAGTCACGGACTGGATGATGCCGGAAATGGATGGACTTTCCCTGACAAAAACCATCCGGACGAAGGCAACATCAGGGTATGTTTTCATTTTCCTTCTGACCGCTAAATCCTCCAAGGAGGATATTATTACGGGTCTGGAGGCAGGTGCTGATGACTATCTGACAAAACCGTTCAATCGCGGCGAACTCATGGCGCGACTGAAAACGGCCACGCGCATTCTTGAACTGGAAGAATCGCTGAAAAGAGCCAATGAGGAAATTCGTCTGCTGTCCATTACGGATGCCCTGACAGGATCGTTCAACAGGGCCTATATGGATGAAATGCTGCCGAAGGAAGTGAAGAGGTCAATACGATACGGTCGTCCCCTGTCCATGATAATGGGAGATATTGACCATTTTAAGAAAGTGAATGATACCTATGGTCATCAGGCAGGAGATGAAATACTCAGACAATTTGTCGCTTGTCTGAAAGGCGAAATCAGGGAGAATGTTGATTGGATCGCTCGTTATGGGGGAGAGGAGTTCCTGCTGGTTTTTCCTGAAACGGAATTTGACCGAACCATGATACTTGCTGAAAGATTGCGTCTGAAAATTGCCGAGATGCGCATTGAGCATGAAGAAAAACAAATTGAAATTACGGTCAGTTTCGGAGTGACGGGCCTGCCTTCCAAACCCTTGAACAGCGATATGTCGTACGAAGAAATTATCGGGTTTACAGATAAATTTTTATATGAAGCCAAACAGGCCGGAAGGAACAGGGTTGTAGGACGTCCTATAAAATGCGTGCAATAATATTCGACGGACGATTGCAACTGAAAACGGGAATTCCGATCCCGGAGCCACCGCCTGGTTGGGCGCTTATCAGGGTCAAAAAGGCCGGCATATGTGGAACCGATCTGGAAATTACACAGGGGTACAAAGGGTTTCATGGAGTTTTAGGGCATGAGTTTTCCGGAATTGTCGAACAATGCGACCACGCGGAATGGAATGCAAAGCGCGTGGTTGGGGAAATAAATGTAGGCTGTGGGAAGTGTAGATTCTGTCAAGACGATATGGAAAGTCACTGCCGCGATCGAAGGGCATTAGGCATATTTGGTCTGAACGGCTGCTTCGCCGATTACTGTGTTCTGCCTCTCAAAAACCTCAGAAAGATTCCGGATTCCCTTAAAGACGATCAGGCCGTTTTCATTGAACCTCTCTCTGCTGCCTGCCAAATGCTGATGCAATTGAATCTGGGGGGGACAGAGAAAATTCTGGTGTTGGGAGACGGCAGATTGGGCATCCTTTGTGCCTGGGTTCTTTCAACCATTGCACAGGATGTAACTCTTGTCGGGCATCATTCCGCAAAACTTGCTAAAGGGCAGTGGCGAACCATAAAGACAGTAAAAGGATCTGCTGATCTCAAGGATGGTGATACAGACATCGTTATTGAGGCAACCGGTTCGTGGAGAGGTTTGAAAGATGCACTTTCCCTTTGCCGGCCTCGAGGCGCCATTGTTCAAAAATCCACACTGGTCTCGAAAGAAGTTATCGATCTCACTCCGTTGGTAATCAATGAACTTACTCTCTTGGGTTCACGATGTGGTTCTTTCGATACCGGACTTCAGATGCTGAAAAACTTTCCGCATATGCCTCTTGAAAGACTCATATCAGGGACCTATTCTATAGAAGACGCGCATTCGGCATTCCAACGGGCGAAAGAACGGGATTGTTTAAAAGTATTGATTGATATGACCTCCGCCTCTAATCTGACAGAAAAGCCAGCCTGATCGCGGAAGAAACTTCTTAAAGAAAGTCTCGCGCGGAGACGCAAAGACGCAGAGAACGACAGGTTTCGGGTATGAGGTTTTAGACACCCACTTTCTAAACCAAGTTTCACACGAGCGGCGCCGTCCCGCTTTAAAGCGGGATCAGACCAAGAAAGAAACTTGCGCACAATTCTTTACCGCCCGCTTGTCCCGCTAGCGGGGCTACGCTCAAGACGC
>CAYOWC010000095.1:0-15308 GCA_964407525.1 uncultured Desulfobacteraceae bacterium
TTCATCAAAAAGATGCCGTTAGCCGTTAGCTATTAGGTATATATTATAAGCTAAGTACGGTGCATTATTTTAGCCGCAAGATAAATGAAAACCACAATTAAGAAAAAAAGATCAAGTTCTGGGTAGTTTTAGCTAACGGCTAAACGCTAAAAGCTAAGTGCTTCAAGGTTTTCAATAGAAACCCACATTTTAAGGAGAAGGGAAACATGAGCAAACGGATTGGGATGATTGGTGTTGGTATCATGGGAGAGCCCATGGCAAAAAATCTGATCGATGGAGGATATGAGGTAACTGCTTACGATGTAAACCGGGAAGCAGTGGACAGAGTGGTCGCCTACGGGGGCAAGTCGGCCTCTTCTCCTAAAGAAGCTGCCACCTCGAAAGATGTGGTGGTCACCATGTTGCCAAACGACCAAATCGTTGAAGAAGCCGTGATGGGAGCGGATGGGGCCATGGCGGGGATGGATCAGGGGACGATTCTTGTGGACATGAGCACCGTTTCCCCTTCTACTTCCAAAAAGATTGCAGCGGTTCTCGAAGAAAACGGCATGGAAATGCTGGACGCACCGGTGAGCGGAGGAGATGTGGGTGCACAAGAGGCGTCCCTCGCTATCATGGTGGGAGGAAAGAAGGATGTCTTTGACAAGGCCTTGCCCGTACTTCAGAAGATGGGAAAAAATGTGAGTTATGTGGGAGACCATGGGGCTGGAGAGGTGGCCAAGGCTGCGAACCAGATCATCGTTGCTCTCACTATCGAAGCGGTTGCCGAGGCCTTGATTTTCGCCAAGAAATCCGGGGTGGACCCGGAAAAGGTGAGGGATGCCCTTTTGGGAGGATTTGCCCAGAGCCGTATCCTGGAACTTCACGGGCAACGGATGCTGGATCGAAACTTTGAACCGGGAGGCCGATCAGGACTGCATAAAAAGGATACGGAAATTGCCATGACTTCTGCCAGGGAATTGGGCATGTATCTTCCGGGCACGGCCCTGGTTTCTCACTTGTGGAATGCCATTGCCGCACAAGGTGGACTGGATTGGGACCATTCAGCCATCGTGAAGGTCCTGGAAGGCATGTCTAACACGGAAGTGTGTCCCGGGTAGGAAGTATGTGCGAGAAAAGCAGTTAGCGGTTAGCTATTAGCAAAAGCTGATTGCATCTTTTAAGTTTTAGGTATTGGGTACTCGTTGCTGGTTGCTGGTTGTTCGTTCCCATGCTCCAGCGTGGGAATGCGTAGTTTCTCTCTCGATCTGATCCCGCGTTAAAGCGAGGAAGTGTCATTTGTGTGAAACTCCGGAGTTCGTAGGCAGTTCGGCGCCATTTCGGGACATAGGAAAATAGACTTTCCGTCAAAGTATTTAAGGAGGCAAAAAAGACCATGTTTTTCGGAACGCCTTGGACTAAAAAAGATTGGCTGGAGAAAAACCCTTTTCTGCTGGGTACCTTTATCCAGACTTCCGACCCTACGGTGGTGGAGATCCTGGCATTGGCCGGGTTTGACTTCGTGCTGGTGGATTGTGAACACGGACCCCTATCTGCTGAATCTATGAAAGGGCTGATGGTTGCCTCCTCAGCTGCGGGGATTGTTCCCGTGGTTCGTGTGAAACAGAACAACGCATCTCTGGTGATGGAGCCACTGGATTCAGGGGCACTGGGCGTGCAGATCCCACACATCAAATCAGCTGAGGATGCACGGAATGCGGTTATCTTTGCCAGATATCATCCCATGGGGGAACGGGGGGTGAACCCACACGTGCGGGCAACCCACTACTGCCCCGAGGATTTTCAGGCGTATATGAGGTGGTCCAATGAAAATTCTCTCGTGGTGGTTCAGGTGGAAGGGGTGGAAGGCGTAGAACATATCGACGAAATTCTGGAGGTTAAAGGCCTGGATGTCATTTTTCTGGGGCCCTACGACCTGTCCCAATCAGTAGGGGTTCCCGGAGAGGTAACCCATCCGGCGGTAGTGGACCGAATGAAAAAGGTCATCGTCAAGGCAAAGAAAAAAGGCGTGGCCGTCGGGACCTTCGCTGACAATGCCGAAGCAGCCCAGAGATGGCTCGACCTGGGAATTCAGTATATGGTGATTGGATATGAAACCAGAATGTTGTTTCAGGGGGCCAAGGCGACGGTTTCTGCTGTGAGGCCTTAGGAGGGAGTCTATGTCCGAAAATAGTGAACAAAAAAGCAAACAGATCAGGAAAGACTGGATACAGATCGATGCTCTCTCCTGTGGAACCGGATGGAATGAAAAAGACCTGTCGGTCCCGCAAATCATGATCGAAGACGTCTTTGGAAACAGCCATCCCGGCAGTGTCCATCTGGACAAACTGGCTGAAGAAGCTTCCATTGCCGTGTATCAGGAAGGGGGAAAGCCAGCGGGTTTCCACGGGACGGACATTTGTGACGGGTGGGCCATGCTCCACGATGGGATGAACTATATCCTCCCTTCCCGTGAAGTCCTCTGCGACCTGGTGGAAGTCCACGGGCGGGTGATTCCCTGGGATGGTGTGGTGGTTATTTCTTCCTGCGACAAATCGATCCCTGCTCACCTCATGGCTGCGGCCCGACTCAATATCCCAGCTATTCATATCCCGGGGGGCAGCAATCGGATCGGGCCCCACATGAGCCACAGCTTGTTGACCGGGGAAACGGCTACAAAAATGAGACAGGGAGAGGATGTTTCTACGGAGATCCGGGACTATAAACTCACCGGCTGCCCTGGCGCCGGAGCCTGCCAGTTCATGGGGACGGCCAGTACCATGCAGTGTATGTCTGAGGCTCTGGGCATGGCATTGCCTGGAGCAGCCTTGTCGCCGGCCAGTATGTTTGATATTCGAAGGCAGGCCAGGGAAGCAGGCCGGCAGATCATGTCCCTTGCGAAGAAAGGGATTCGGCCGGAGGAGATCCTAACCAGGGCGGCCTTTGAGAACGCTGTCAAAGTGCATGCCGCTATCTCCGGTTCCACGAATGCTCTCATCCACCTGCCCGCCATTGCCCATGAATTGGGCATAGAGATCGATGCGGACCTGTTTGATCTGGTCAACCACGAAGTTCCTTACCTCGCCAGTGTTCAGCCCTCCGGCCAATACCTGAGCGAATTGTTTTGGTACGCCGGCGGCATTCCGCGGGTGCAAAGGGAGCTTCAGGAAATGTTGGACATGGATGTGATGACTGTTACCGGCAGAACCTTAGGAGAAAACCTGGATGACCTGGACAAGGATGGTTTTTTTCGACGGGGAGAAGGGTTTCTGGCTAATTACGGTCTCAAAAGGGAGGATGTCATTCTTCCCCGTGAACAAAGCAAAGGATATGGGTCCATCGCCATCCTTAAGGGCAATCTGGCGCCGGAAGGGGCCGTGATTAAATATGCCGCCGTACCTTCGCATATGCATACCCATGAAGGCCCAGCTAGGGTGTTCAACAAAGAAGAGGAAACCCTGGCCGCCATTTTGGGTGGGAAGATTGAACCGGGATCGGTGGTGGTGCTTCGTTATGAAGGCCCACGTGGCAGCGGTATGCCCGAAATTCTCGGATGCACCGAAGCCCTTGTTACCATCCCTGAGCTGAGCAACACGGCCATCGTTACAGACGGCCGGTTTTCTGGAGCAACCCGAGGGCCCTGTGTGGGGCATATTTCGCCTGAGGCTGTCCGGGGAGGACCCATCGCCCTGGTGGAAGACGGGGATCTGATTATCATCGACATCCCCAACCGGAACCTCTCCATTGTGGGAGTGGACCGCAAGCCATTGGGCCCGGAAGAGATAGAAACTATTCTCAGTGATCGCAGGAAACATTGGAAGGTCCCCGCCATGGGGCATCCAAACGGGGTCCTCAAGCGTTACGGCCTGCAGGCTGCGTCAGCCATGAAGGGTGCCTATCTGGAGATGTGAGGGACAAGGAATACAGAACTCAGAAGTCAGAATTGAAGGTATTCACCTTTGGCTCAGTCGAAAAAAGGAAATTTTTCAGAGCGGAGCGAAATTCATATGGATTTATAACGTACCTAAATGCAAGTAAAATTTTAATAAGTTCGGGTACCTATGACGAAATTCGGCTTAAAATTGAAACAAAAATTGTTTGTCTTCTAGGAGTTAAGGCGTAAGCCTTTTATGAAATCCACCCGAGCTTATTGACATACCGTTCCAAATGGATTGGAGAAAACAAACGAGAACAAGGATTGATCAAGAGAGGAAAGGAATGGAGGTGATAAAAAACTGTTAACGTAGGATTGCACGGAAACATAACCATAAAGAAAAACGGAAAAAAGGAGATGAGTCTATGAAAAGAACCTATTGGTTTGGTGTATTGTTAAGTCTGTCCATATTGGTCTTCTCCATGGGATCTGCCATGGCTGATGGAGCCCGATTGGGAATTGTGGTCCCACTAACCGGTCCCTACGGAACCTATGCCGAAGAAATGAAGCGGGGATGTGAAATTGCAGCCGCAGAAATCAATGCGACCGGTGGCGTTTTGGGCAAACCCGTGGAAATCATCACGAGGGACTCCGAATTGAATGCCGGTATCGCCCTGCGGCGATTTAAAGAGATGGTACAGGAGGATGGGATTAAAACCATAGGTGGAACCTTGTCAGGCGGTATTTCAACCGTAGTCAACGAATGGGCATGCAAGAACAAGGCCCTCTACATGACCTTCTGTCATACCAGTTTCCCCCTGGGAAAAGAGAATTGTGGCTATGGTTTTACCACCGGTATTATCCCTTACATGAGTGGTGTGGCCGTGGCCAAATACTCTTTTGAGAATCTGGGCAAGACCTGGATGAACATCTCCGCAGACTACCGGTGGGGCCATGATGAACTGGCCGCTTGGCTGGTCACCAGCGACAAGATGGGTGGAAAATTTCTCGGTAACATCTACACCCCCCTTGGAACCAGGGATTTTTCTGCTTATATCCCCCAGATCATGGCAAAAAAACCGGATATTCTCGTGTTGAGCCTTTTCGGAACCGATCTGACTTCTGCCATTAAACAGTTTGCCGAGATGGGTCTTTCCAAAAGGCTCAAGATCGTTTGCCCGAAGACCGCCATGGCCATTGCCAAAGAGTGCGGCGCCGCCTATGACGAAAACGTCTATGGCGCGGTGACCTGGTACTGGACTGTCCAGGATTACTATCCCAAGGCCAGAAAATTCGTAAACGCCTACATGAAATTATACAAAACCCCACCTGATGCTGACGCGGATTCAGGCTATGTGGCCACCATGGCACTCTTTGAAGCTATGAGAAAGGCAGGCACCGTGGATGACGTGGATAAATTGATTGAGACCCTGGAGGGCCAGGTCTGGCAGTACAACAAAGGACCCGAGGGCTTCAGGCCATGCGACCATGCAAGGACCTCGAGTGTCTTCGTGGTTCAGGGCAAGGGCGCAAAGGCCGAAGGATGGGATGTTTTTAAAGTGATTTCAGAGGTTCCTTACTGGCAAACCCTGGAGTCCTGTGAAAACAATGCCAAAGATTACCCCTATGGCCAAGTGAAACTGCCTGGGAAATAAACCAAACCTTTTGCCAAGCCCGGAAGGTTCCATCCTTCCGGGCGACTATTGAGGAAAAAGGATGTTCGATCTGTCTTGGGAAATCGTGGCGATGCAGATGATCTTTGGCCTCGCCCTTGGATGCGTTTACGTGTTGATGGCCGGGGGCCTGTCCATTATTTTCGGGCTGCTGGACGTGGTGAATTTTGCCCACGGGACCTTCTACATGTTAGGGGCCTATGCCATCTTTGTAGCCGTCTCACTATGCGGCAATTTCTGGCTGGGACTTGTGAGTGCCGTGGTGATTGTGGCCCTGGTCGGGGGAGTTATAGAGTGGCTCCTTCTCAAACCGCTGTATAAAAGAGATCCGCTCTATCCATTACTCCTGACCTTTGGGGTCTCCATCTGTATTCCGGATATTATCAAAATATGTTTCGGGCTTATTGGAAAGGTCGTTCCTTACCCTTCCGGCCTCATGGGAGCGTATATGTGGGGCCCGGTTATGATTCCCAAATACCGCCTGTTTATCATTGTGCTTACCTTGGTGGTCCTGATCTCCCTATGGCTCTTTCTCAACAAGAGTAATCTGGGGATGATTATTCGGGCTTCCACAAGGGACAGCCTGATGACCCAGGTATTGGGTATCAATGTCTCCCGAATCTGGACCATTGGATTCATGATCGGCATTGGTCTTGCTGCCCTGGCAGGGGCCGTCGCGGCGCCCATGGTGGCCTCTATTCCCGATATGGGGGTGGAAATGACCATCGAGTGCTTTGTGGTCGTGGTGATCGGGGGCTTAGGTAGCCTTGGGGGAGCCATTATAGGAGGGTTGTTAATCGGACAGGTGATCAGTTTTGTGGCGCTTTTTGCCCCGTCCTGGTCCAATGTGGCCATTTTCATGGTCATGGCGATTATCCTGATTATCCGCCCCAGGGGGCTTTTTGGAGAAGAAGGTAGACTATAGTTTAAGGGTAGAAATGACAAAAATGGAAAAACTCACAGACATTAAAAGAGAAAAGGGGAAGGTGGGGTTTGTAGACAAATCGGTCTGGATCACTCTTCTCATCCTGCTGGTACTCCCCTTCCTGATTTCTAAGCCGCTGGCCACGGAAATCCTCATCTACGGGTTGTTTGCCCTGGCCTTCAACCAGCTTTTGGGGCACACCGGCGTACTCTCCTTTGGCCATGCGGCCTATTTCGGTGTAGGCGCGTACGCAGGAGGGATGGCGCTCAGGTATTTCCATGTATCCGTGTGGACCAGTCTGGTGGTGGCTATGGTGGTCACGGCTCTGGTGGCCGCTTGCATCGGAGTCCTGGCTATTAAGAAAAAGGGAGTCTACTTCGCCATGATCTCGTTGGCTTTTGCTCAGATGTTTTATTTTATGGCCCTATCTCCCTTTAGAAAATGGACGGGAGGCGAAGATGGTCTCAAGTTCATTCCCATTCTGAAGTTGGAATTCCCCTTTCATGTGGATCTCACCAGTGCCTTGCCCCTTTACTATTTTACCTATTTCGTGGTGGGACTGGCCATCATTGCCCTCTGGAGAATTCTCGATTCCCCTTTCGGTCGGGTGCTTAAAGCCATTCGTGAAAACGAGGTACGGACCCAAGCGAGCGGTTTCAATGTAACCAGGGCCAAATTCCTGTCCCTGGTTATTTCCGGTTCGTTTTCGGGTCTGGCAGGAGCCCTGTTCACTGTGTACCTTGGTTACGGGTCCCTCATGACCCTGTTCTGGATGACTTCCGGATCAATTCTCATGATGACCCTTTTGGGGGGTATGCACACCTTTATCGGTCCTGTTGTAGGCGTTGGGGTATTTATGTATCTGCAAAACACCATCAGTGTCTATACAGATCGGTGGCAGTTGTTTGTGGGCGCCCTGTTTGTTGCGCTGGTCCTGTTTTTTCCGGACGGATTGGTTGGAACCATCAAAATGAAATATCGTGAGAGAAAAAGCCGCGCGTAAGGAAGGAAACATCATGCAATTAGAAACCAACGGTGTGTGCAAATACTTCGGAGGATTGAAGGCGGTCGATGGAGTGGACTTCAGCCTCTCTTCGGGGCAGCTGAAATCGATCATCGGGCCTAATGGGGCTGGGAAGACAACCTTTTTCAATTTGCTTTCGGGTTTTTACCTTCCCACCAAAGGCACCATTCGTTTTGAAGGGAAGGATATTTCCAGAAAGAGTATGGATCAGGTGTCCCAGCTAGGGATCACCAAGACTTTTCAGATTACCCAGATCTTTCCTCGCCTGACAGTCTTTGAAAACGTCCGGATTGCGGCCCAATCCCGAAAGACCGCCTTTAATTTTTGGAGACGGGCCGGCCACTTCCACGATGTCAATGAAAAAGCCCTTGAGATCCTGGATCTCGTGACGCTTCTCGATTCAAGGGAACGGATTGCCTCCAACCTGTCTCACGGGGAGAAACGCTATCTTGAGATCGGTATGGCCTTGGCTGCGGAACCCAAGGTGCTTTTGTTAGATGAGCCTACGGCGGGAATGAGTCCGGCTGAAACCGTAGAGGCAACCCACCTGATTCGGGACATTGCCGACAGGTTGGATCTGACCATCGTCCTGGTGGAACACGATATGAGCGTGGTGATGGAAATTTCCGACGATATCCTGGTCCTCCACGAAGGAAAAGTGCTTGCCGAGGGAAATCCCAAAACCATCAGTGATAATGAGGAAGTCCAACGGGTCTATTTGGGGGGCGGAAAATGACCATGCTGCAACTGGAAAATATCAACACGTACTATGAAAACAGCCATATCCTTCATGACGTTTCTCTGGAGGTGGAAAAGGGAGAGATCGTTGTTCTGTTAGGCCGAAATGGCGTGGGCAAGACTACTACTCTCAAAAGTATCATGGGCATCGAACCCCCAAAGACAGGGAAAATTATTTTTAAAGGAAAAGAGATCACCGGTATGCAGCCTCACCAGATTGCTCGACTGGGTATCGCCATGGTGCCGGAAGACCGCCGTGTGCTGCCCAACCTCACTGTTTTTGAAAACCTCAAAATGGGAATGTTGGTTCGAAAGAAGAGCATTGACATGAACAAGAGGTTGGATTTGGTCTTTGATTATTTTCCCATTTTAAAAGAACGGCTGAATCAGAGAGGAGAAAGCCTTTCCGGCGGTGAGCAGCAGATGCTGACTATTGCCCGGGCCCATGTTTCCGAACCGGACCTCATGTTAATTGACGAACCCACAGAAGGAGTTGCGCCCATTCTCGTAGAGGAAATCTCTGAGATTCTCAAACGTTTGCAGCGGGACGGGGTTACTATATTGCTTGTGGAACAGAATTACGAACTGTCCCTCAGCCTCAGTGAAAACGAGCGGGCCTATGTCATCGAAAAAGGACAGATACGTATGTGCGGAACGCCGGGAGAACTCCAGGCGTGTCAACTGGAAGTGGAAAAATTTCTGGGGGTAAAAATATAATGGTCCGTGCACTTTTGAATTTTACGCCGGCCCTTTCCAAAGGGCTGATCGCCAAAGGCGTGGCCGCCCTGCCAGAGGTGAGAGAAGCCTTTGAAAACGGCAAGGTAGTGATTTCCACAGGCAGCACCACCTCCCATATCTATCGGGAACTATACGGCAAATGGCCTGAAGGTCCCCTTGCCTGTGGGATGGTTACCGGCAAAGGGCTTTGTGTGGGAAGTGGAATGACCGATTTCCTGGGCACTCATGGACACGCAAAATATTGGTATTTTGAAAAAGGCACACCCGTTCAAACAGAGGATCTGGACGAAGTGCTGGCGGGATGTACTGCAAAAGATGTCTTCATGAAGGGTGGCAATGCCCTCGACCCCGCGGGCCAGGCCGGTGTTTTATTGGGCATGGAAAACGGTGGGACCATGGGAAAGGCCATCGGCCATGTCATGGCCAAGGGCATCCATTTTGTCATTCCGGTGGGTCTCGAAAAAATGGTGTTCGGCTCCGTTGCAGACGATGCCCGAGAGATGGGGATCCATCGACTGGATTATTGCTCCGGTATGCCCGTGGGGTTGATGCCCCTTTCCGGCGAAGTGATTACCGAGATGGAAGCCATCGAAGAACTGGCCCGCGTGAAAACCTTTCATGTGGCTGCCGGAGGGGTTTCAGGGGGAGAAGGGTCCGTTGCTCTCCTTTTAAAGGGAGAAAAGGAACAGGTGGAACGAATCGTCAAACTCTATATCCTTTTGAAGAATGAGGTAGGGGAGACCCCAGCCAGTGGGCCAGCTTTATGCGCCGATCACAAGTGGCAGCACTGTGCCGCGAAGAATATTTATTACTCCGAAAATATAAAAGAGGGAAAATAGAGGTTTCAACCAATAAACGAAAGATGGAGAAAAACGATGTCAACGATCGATGAATATAAATCGGGAGCCAGTCATTTCCTGATGGGAAATGAGGCTATTTCCCGAGGGGCCCTGGAAGCGGGCGTCCATTTTGCTTCCGCCTATCCCGGGACCCCGTCCAGCGAGATCATTCAGAGGCTGTCTGGTGCGGCCAAGGCTTTGAATCTGCACGTGGAATGGTCCACCAACGAAAAAGTGGCAGCGGAAGGTGCGGCTGCAGCCGCGTTTGCGGGGCTTCGCAGTCTGGTGGCTATGAAAAACGCCGGGTTGAGTGTAGCCCTCGATTACCTCACCCATCTGGCCTACACCGGTCTTGGTGATGGGGAAGGTGCTATGGTCACGGCCGTATGCGACGATCCGGATGCCCATTCCAGCGGGGATGAAACCGATTCCCGCTGGCTCGCCAAATTCGCCTGCACCCCCCTTGTGGAACCGACGACCGTGCAGGAGGCCAAGGAGTTGATGAAATGGGCCTTCGAGCTTTCAGAGGAATACCAGTGCAACATAATGTTCCGTGGGTACACCAGACTCTGTCATGCCAGCAGTACTGTGGAGATGGGGACATTAAAACGGATTCAGAAAAAGGCGGTTTCCGATAACAACCGGTCCGTGACACCCTACCTGGCGAAACCGAAACATGCCGCGGTGCTTGAGAAACTTGAGCTGATTCGGGAACGATTTGAAGCGTCGCCGTTTAACGAATACCAGGGGCCGGAGAAACCGGAGCTTCTTATTCTCTGCGGTGGAAGCGGCTGGCTCTGCACTGTGGAAGCCTTGGAGGCCCTGGATCTTGGGGAGAAAGTGGGGATCCTTCGCCTTGGAACCCTCTGGCCTTTCCCCAACAAAGTGGTCCTGGATCGGATTGCTGCAGTCAAACAGGTCCTGGTGGCGGAAGAGGTAGATCCTTTCATTGAAATGCATCTGAAGGAACTCCTTGCCGATGCCCATCTGGAAGACAGAGTCGTTTACGGAAAAGGATCAAAGCATATCCCCGCCTATGGTGAAATTACCCCCGACCGTGTAATTCAGGCCCTGATCGCCATTTTCAAGCTGGACCTCCCGGGCAGGGGCAACGATTATCAAAAAGCCGTTTCAGAGGTTTCAGAGAAGCTCCTCGTCAGCAGAGGACTCACCTGGTGTGCAGGGTGCCCCCACAGGGCCAGTTTCTGGGCACTGGGTAAAGCTGTAAAAGCGGACGGACGAAATGCCTATGTTACAGGGGATATCGGGTGTTATACCCTCGATGTCTTCCCTGAGGGGAAAGGGCAGATGAATCTGCTGCATGCCATGGGATCGGGATGTGGGCTGGCAGCGGGATTCGGCCAGTTGGGGAAATTTGGCTATGACCAACCGGTCATAGCCATTTGTGGAGATTCCACCTTCTTTCATGGTACCATACCGGCCCTGGTAAACGCCGTCTACAACCGATCGAATATGATTCAGATCGTATTGGACAATTCCGCCACGGCTATGACCGGTTTCCAGGCCCATCCGGGCACGGGGTTTAATGCCGTGGGGGATCCCACCAGTAAGATCGACGTGGAAGCCCTCTGTCGTTCCCTTGGATGTGAAGTAGCGGTAAGTGATCCCTTTGATATAAAGGGTACCGTGAAGACCATGCGCGACCTCCTGAAACGGGAAGGGGGTGTTCGAGTTCTCATCCTTCGCAGGGCCTGCGAGATCGTCCGCATGAAGACAGAGAAGAGCAAGCCTTTTACCATGACGATCCTTGAGGACAAGTGCAAAGGGGAAGAGTGTGCAGTTTGCTCCAGTGTATTTCGATGTCCAGCTCTCTATCAGGATCCGGAAACCGGGAAGAGCAAACTCAAAGAAGAAATGTGTTCAGGCTGCGGCGTGTGTACGGACATCTGTCCCTTTCAGGCCATTACCAGGGAGGAAACAGTATTATGACAGCGACAAGAGATCCGCAAAACCTCATTGTATGCGGGATCGGGGGGCAGGGCAATATCTTGCTCTCCAGGATGATCGGAAGAATTCTGACGGAGAAAGGATATCGGGTAAACATCGGCGAGACCTTTGGTGCGGCCCAAAGAGGAGGTTCCGTCTACAGCAGCATGCGGGTTTCTAAAACCCGGGATTTTGGACCGCTGGTTCCGGAAGGCACCGCCCATCTCATTTTGAGCCTTGAGCCCTTGGAGACCCTGAGAATGCTTCAAATCTATGGGAATCCGGAGATTCTTACGGTTACCAATGTTCAGCCCATCTACCCTGTGGGGGTCTTGTCAAAGAGGGTGGAATATCCCAAGCTGGACAGCCTGGTTCAGTCCATAAGAGACCTGTCCGCCAACACCTGGGTTTTGAACGCTACACAGATCGCCATGGAACTGGATGCCCCCATCGTGGCAAATATCGTTCTGCTCGGCGCCTTGGCAGCCAGTGAAGCGCTTCCTATCTCTATGGAAGAGATGGAAGAAGAAATCCGGCGAAGTTTTCCGGATTCCAAAGTGGAACTCAACTTGAAGGCGCTTCGGGCGGGATTTCAGTCGGCTTCCCAGGAGCGTAGCTTCTGACCGGGAAAGATGGTCAGTCTGATCGAGAAAGAAACTTAAGTATTTTCACTCTGGACCATGTAACCGGAAAAAGAGAACCGCAGAATATCGAACAAGGAACCGCAGAATATCGAAGTATGGAATCGCTTCGCTCTGACTTTTTCAGAATTAGAGAGGTCGATGGAACACCTCCCTTCGAAATTCGTTATTCCTTGTTCGATATTGGATATTCTTTTTTCATGTTTCATATGAGTAAAAAGCGAAGAATCGGCCAATGGCCCATGACGGAAAGGGTTTCTCATGGAAAAAAAAGTATTCGTGGTTTCGAACGAATTGTGCAGCGGGTGCCGTAATTGCCAGACCTGGTGTTCATTTGTGAACAGCGGCAAGAAAGGTTTTGGCCCTTCCCGGGCCAATATTCATGTCCTGAAAGACCCCTACGGCAAACTGAATGTCCCCACAACGGCTTGTGATGGCAAACGGTGTGCGGAAAATGAAAAAGGGGTGCCCATCTGTGTGGAGATGTGCCCTACCGGGTGCCTCATCTATACGGATATCAACGACCTGGTTGAAAGACGGACGGAATGGGAAGAAAAACGGCGACTTCAACCGGTATTCAAGTTGATCGCCCCATGGAAGTACCCTTATCCGTGGCGGCCTATAGAAAGGGAGGAATTCTGATGCCTTACGGTTGGATGGGAAAAATTCTGAGGGTGGATCTGGCCAACAGGACCATCACCAAAGAGGATCTTCCCCAGGCATGGATGGAACAGTACATCGGGTGCCGGGGCATCAATGATATCATCCTTTATGAAGAGGTGGGTCCGGATGTGGACCCTTTCAGTGAAGATAATAAACTCATTTTCGGGACCGGACCCCTTGAAGGGACTCCCATCGGTATGGGGCGAATTTCTATCCAAACCAAACATCCCAATCGGTTTATTGCAGAAGGCGGGGCAGGGGGGTTCTGGGGCGCACAACTGAAATTTGCCGGTTATGATTTCATCGTAGTCGAAAAAAAATCGGACAGCCCTGTCTACCTCCTGATCGATGATGACAAAGTGGAATTGAAAGATGCCGCTCATCTCTGGGGGAAAGATACCCGGCAGAAATACCGGATGCTCAGAGAAGAGACGGGCCTTCGAGATGTTCAGGTGGGGTCGATTGGTCCTGCAGGGGAAAACCTGGTGGCCAATGCCAAGGTGCAGTTTACTTTGGATCATTCCGGTGGGAAGGGATGCGGAACCATCATGGGGGACAAGAAACTTGCAGCCATAGCTGTTCACGGAACCGGCAGGGTTTCCGTGAAAGACGGTGAAGGCTTTCTTGCCGCCTACCGGCAATTTCGACGAAACCTGGATTTGAAAGACACTATTGATACATTCGTGCCTTCATGGTCGTTTAACAGCGCTAACATGCTTCTGGAACTGTTCAATGAGAACGGGTGGGTCCATGCCCTGAATGCCCAGAAAGGGACCTTTGAGCCGATGCTCAACGACGTGGAGTACCTGGACAAATACGTAACCAGGCCCCACGGATGTTTTTGCTGTCCCTTTCCCGCCGAAGGTCGTCGTTTCGAGGTGAAGGAAGGAAAATATGCCGGGATAACAGGGGACGAACGGGAGGTGGGGTTTGCCCAGGCCGGCACCATCGTGGGAATCCATTCCTGGCCCACTGTCATTAAATTCCGGGATCTGTGTACCAAGGCGGGGTTAGACGAAGACCAGGCCATGTATAGTATCAGCTGGGCCATGGAGTGCTATGAAAAGGGCATTTTGAATCGAAAGGATACCGACGGTATAGAGCTCCGATTTGGAAAAGAGGATGCCTTCATTCGTATGACCGAAAAGATCATTGCAAGAGAAGGTTTCGGGGATATCCTTGCGCGGGGAGCCGCTGAGGCGGCACGGTTGGTGGGGAAAGGGTCGGAAAAATACGCCCTCACCATTAAGGGGAAAGAACTCGAGCGGATGCCGGAGAGAAATGGTTACCAGATGGCCCTTGCCCTGGCCGTTTGCGAGGGGGGACCAGACCATACCCGATGGTACCCTCCTTACCCGCCCAATCCCCGGGCCATTCCAAAGGGTATGAAGCTCCCCTTTGATCCGGTCAAGGCCTTCCAGACCCGGTCTGTGGAAGACAAGGGGAGACTTGTCAAGTGGCTCTACGACAGTCGGGCCGTTGTAGAGAGTCTCCCTTCCTGCGTCTACATGATCCGCGGATTGATGGGGATTGATATGGGGATATGGCAAGAACTTTATACAACCTGTACCGGGGTGGAGACCACGACGGATGAGCTCATAACGGCTGGGGAGCGAATTGTCAACCTGGAGAGGGCCTACATCGTGAGAGAAGGATTTCGTCGAAAAGACGATACCGTCCCCAGAAGAATGTTGGAAGAACCAATTCCAGAGAGGCACATCCCTCCCATTGGAAAAAATCTGGACATCATGTTGGACGACTATTATGATCAGCGAGGCTGGGATCAGAAAACCGCCATCCCAAAGGAAGAGACCCTTCGCAGACTGGGTTTGGATGGGGTGATCGACGACTTCCGGAGCATGGGAATCTCTGATGAGATCGATGCGTAAAGTCCAGGAAAGCGAAGACTCCGATGTTCGAAGTGCTATGTCCAGTGAACCCGTGATCTGTTACGGAGAAGACCATTGATAGAAAAAGAGAAAGGCGCGGAAATCGGCGGCTATATCTATGTAAAATATGTGGGACACATTGCCGTGATGACGGGTAGGATCCGTGAGACCCTCAGCCTTCAAGGGGTTCGGACCGTCATGGACCTGTTGGGTGTTCTGGATGAACTATACCCCGGATTCAAAGAGGTATTCATGCCTCCGGGTGGTGTGTTCAATTCTAGAACGGCTATGATTTGCCGAAGAGCGGGGGCGCCCAGTTTTGGTATTATTGATGAAAACCAGGAAATCCTGGATGGAGATGTATTGACCCTTTGGTAG
>CAYOWC010000096.1:0-10708 GCA_964407525.1 uncultured Desulfobacteraceae bacterium
AATGAGGCAAGTGTTCGTCTCAAGAGGTGGATGAAATGAGGATAGCAGGCGCCCAGATTGATATTGCATGGCATGATCGGTTGGCAAACCACGCAAAAGCAAGATCTTTTGCAGAAGAAGCCAAGGCCGCCAAGGCCGACGTTCTGATTTTTCCGGAGATGTTTTCCACCGGATTCTCCATGGATACAACGGTTACACCCGAACCTATTGACGGGCCCACGCCCACCCTGCTGAGAGAATTGGCCGTCCAGTATGGGATGGTTGTCGTCGGGGGGTTCGTTCTTAAAAGGAAAGACGCCAGACCACAAAATGTTTCTCTAGCCGTGGATCCTTCGGGAAATGATCTTGCCCTCTACGCCAAAATTCACCAGATTTCCATATTGGACGAAAATAACCATTACGCCCCTGGAGAACGGCCCATGCCTTTTGATCTGGCAGGATCCAAGGCGGCATCCCTTATCTGCTTTGATCTCAGATTCCCCGAACTTTTCCGTGCGTTGACGGATCAATGCTGGCTGATCATGGTAGGTGCGTCATGGCCTGCAGCGCGACAGGCACACTGGGATATTCTCCTGAAGGCTCGCGCCGTGGAAAACCAGTGTTACGTGGTTGGCGTGAACAGGGTAGGGGAGGGAGGCGGCCATCTTTTCTCAGGCGGTTCAGCGATTATCGACCCTCTTGGAGAGGTCTTAGCGTTAAAAAGAGACAAAGAGGGGTTGGTTATTGCGGATATCGATCCACTGAAGGTGACAGAGGTTCGCACCACCATGCCGTTCCTTGAAGAGCGCAAGGAGAAAATTTCGATTTAAAGATCTTTGGTTCTAATAGAATATGACTTTAATCTGAATGAAAGAGGAGGCGAAAGGGATGGAAAAGAAATGGAATGGGCTGAAACTTGTTGTGGTGACAATGGTATTGGCCATGATTTTGGCGGGTTGCGCATCCCTGCAGAAAAACAATGCCACCGACGTAGAAGGATTGCTTACGCAAGCTGGTTTCCAGAAAATGGTTGCCGGCACGCCCGAGAAGCTTGCCCATCTGCAAACTCTGGCACAACGGAAGTTCAGCCGTCACAAAAGGCATGGGAAAATATATTTTGTCTATGCGGACGATACCTACTGCAAATGCCTTTTTTCCGGGGACGATACCGCCATGCGGCATTACCGCGATTTGGAAGTGCAGCAGGATGCAAATCCTATCGAAATGGACAGACCGGATATCGTAACAGGGGAGCAGTGGTCGCGTTCACCTTGGGGACCGTTCAACTAAAAACATGGGATGGAGATTCTCAGGATGGCATCTTTCATTTAACCCAGAACGTTGTTTACACTTTCTTGATTTGCTGTTTTCGTAGCGAAATTTGAAACTTGAAATTGGAAATTGGAGAAAAACAAGGTCCAATGTGTTATCAAGTTTCAAATTTCGGATTTCCAGTTTCGGCGTCCGATTATCCGTTTCGACGTCCGACTTTAAACCGAAAAATGCAAACTCCTTTCGAAAAAAAGTGTGAACTTGTGCGTGAAGGATGTCCTAAGGATTGTTATATCCGTTTTTTCCGCGAAGATCTGCGTCCTAATTTGTTTCGTCTTCAGAAAGGAACTCCAATTTCTTCATCAGTTTGATCGTATTGGCATTGATGTTGAGTTGGGAGAAATCCTCCGGGGATACCCAACGGGCATCTTTGGCGTCGTCTGCGGCTTTTACCTCCCCGCTCAAGAATTCCCCGAAAAAATCAAGAATAACGTAGTGAAAGCGTATGTGTCCCGCGTTGTCCTTCCTAACGTCATCAAAGACGTGGATTGGATCCTTCCCGACTCGGATGGTGATGCCTGTTTCCTCCAGGATCTCCCTCTGGACGGCCTCCTGCAGGGTTTCCCCTAATTCAACACTTCCGCCCGGAATGGCCCATTCCCCCTCGGAAGGGGGTTTTCCCCTCCGAACAAGGAGAACCCTGTCTTTTTTTACGACAACGCCGCCCACGGCAACACGTGGCGCGCCTGGGTACTCATTGTTGCTCATGATATTTCACTCCTGTCACGAGGCCTTCCGCAGAGACGCGGAGACAAGAAATTCTTATGCATTCCCACGCTGGAGCATGGGAACGAGGAAAACCGCAAAAAGAGAACCGCAGAATATCGAACAAGGAACCGCAGAATATTGAAGGGTGGAATCGCTTCGCTCTGACTTTTTCAAAATTAGAGGTCGATGGAACACCTTCCTTCGAAATTGGGCATTCCTTGTTCGATATTGGATATTCGCTTTTATGCATTCCCACGCTGGAGCATGGGAACGAGGAAAAAATTCCGCAATCCGCATTCCGCAATCCGAATTCACCCGAGTCTTTCATCGGTTTAACGGTCTACTGAAACCGTGATGGAAGCATTGGCGACTACAATCTGATCGCATTCGGGACCGAATCTGTCCACGCAGAGCCCTTGGGTTGTCATTCCCCCTTCTACTGCCCGGACGGTCTTGCGACCGATAGGCACCATTTCCTTCACCTTTTCCCCGTCCAGTTCAGAAGGCCGGGGCACGGCCACGAGGATATCTACGAATACCTCTTCGAGATCCGTAATTCCGAGGATTTCCACGAGTCCGCAGAGACAACTCTTTGATACGGCATTGCTCACGGCCCTGCAGGCCGCCTTGGTTACATCTTCTCCATGGAGATCAATACCGGTGCCCAGTTCCACAATAAATCGTTTCATCGTCATGATTGTCTTCCCTCTTGAACCGTTGAACCAGGTCTTTAACGTTTAGGTAGATAGAGCGCCCAGCCTCCCGCATCCCTGGCCGCGTCCACCACGCTTTCTGAAAAAGTAGGGTGTACCCGGATGCTTGCCGCCAGTTCATTGACCGTGGCTTCAAGCTGTATGGCCATGACTGCCTCTCCCACCAGTTCCGTGGCATTGGTTCCCACAATATGGACTCCCAGGATCTCCCCATGACGGGAATCCGTTACGACCTTGACCGCTCCCGACATTTCACCACGACTCATGGCCAGCCCGTTTATGGAGTATGGGAAATCTCCAACTTCCACATCGATTCCCTGGTTCTCCGCTTCTTCTTCGGAAAGACCTACGGATCCAACCTGGGGGGTGGACCATATGCCTCTTGGAATCAGCTTATCCGGGAATTTTTTGCCCGCGCCCATGGCGTTTTCCGCAGCAACAACGGCCATGGATGAAGCCGCATGGCTGAGTAACCATCCTCCGGTGACATCTCCTATGGCATAAATCCCTTTTGCGGTGGTTTCCAGCTTGTTGTTTATCTCTACATTCCCGTCCTCATTCAGGGAAACATCCGCCTGGTCGAGGCCCAGTCGGGCTGTGTTGGGTTTGCGGCCCGAAACAAGAACCTTTTCCACCTCTGCGGTTTGTTCATCAGGACCTTCAAAGAGGCATGTGTACCCATTTTCGGATTTCCGGATGGATGCAAGTTCCGCCCGCGGGAGTATTTCTATCCCCTGTTCCCGGAGTGCCTGGGCAATGCGCTGGCTCGTATCTCCATCTTCCCGGGGCAGGATTCGGCGAGTTTCCGACGCTAAAAAAACTTTACATCCGAAAGTATTCAGCAGGGTAGCCATTTCCACTTCAATGGGACCTGCTGAACCCCAGATGAGAATGGAAGATGGGGGTTCGGTCATGTCTAAAACTTGATCTGTGGTAATTGCCGCCTCTTCAAGGCCCGGTACGTTGGGAATATCCAGAACGCTTCCCGTGGCCAGGATGATCTTTTTCCCCTGTACGGTTTTCCCTTCCACCAGGACCTCGCCCGGGTTTTTCAGGACAGCCCGCCCCCGTATGACTTCCACTCCATTATTTCCGAGCAGACCCTCCATGCCCATTCGGATATCGCTTGCCACCCCGTTTTTTCTCTGCACAATGGTGTTGAACTCAAGGTGTTCTACTGCAGCCTTAATCCCAAATTCCTCAGCATTGCGTATTTTCTGGAGAAGATCAGCGGCGCGGAGCCAGACTTTGCTGGGAATGCAGCCCCGGTTGACACAGGTCCCTCCTATTTCAGCCCCTTCAATGAGGAGCACTTTGCCTCCCAGTTGAGAGGCCCTTATGGACGCGGCATACCCACCGGGGCCGCCGCCGATAACGATTACATCGTACATATTTTTCCCTCTTTTCAGCTCATGATCAGGTATGGATGCTGTAAATAACGGCCCGCTGTTTCCAGGAAGCCATTGGCGGGTGACCCGTCCACGATCCTGTGATCGAAAGTCAGGCTCAGATACATCATGGAGCGGATTGCCATCTCACCATTGTACACGGCCGGTTTTTCTTTCACACGGCCGACCCCCAGGATACCCGTCTCCGGTGGCTTCAAAATGGGCGTAAAGCCGTCCACTTGGAACATGCTCACGTTGGTGATGGTAAACGTCCCTCCGGTTACTTCATCAACGGAAAGGTTCCCTTCTCTTGCATTTCCGGCCAGAATCCTTGTTTCCTTTGCAATCTGCAGCAGGCCTTTCTTATCCGCATCGCGCAAGACGGGAACGATCAATCCATCCGGGAGCGCCACAGCAATACCCATGTTCACGGAATCATGAAGAAGGATCTCTTCGCCGACAAGGGTGGAGTTCATGATGGGAAATCGTTTGAGCGCCCTTGACACGGCAAGAATGATAATGTCGTTGTAAGAGATTCTTACGGTTTCGTCGCGCTTGTATTCTTCCCTGATCAGGCTTAGGAACCGGACCATTTCTGTGACATCCACTTCGGCAAAACTGGTGAGCTGGGCGGCATTCTGGAGGCTGGCGTGCATATTGTCCGCCACGGCCTTACGCATGCCGGCAAAAGGAATGACTTTGGGAGGCGCTGTTTCTTCGGGTTCGTCTTGCATCTTTATGGCGCGTTCCACATCCTCTTTTGTAATTTTTCCATTCTCTCCTGTTCCGTCGATAGAGGAAATATCGAGACCTGCCTGTTTGGCTATCTCCAAAGCAAGAGGTGTTATCTTGGGCGGCGGCGGTCCTTCTTCGTGGTATTTCTTTACATCTGTTTCAGTGACGCGTCCGTTGGGTCCGGAACCGGGAACAAGCCCAAGATCCACCTCCAGTTCTTTTGCAAGCCGTCGTGCGACCGGGCTTGCCGGTACGAAACCTGTACCGGTTTTCTTTTGTGGTTTTTTCTCGGCTGAATCGGCCTGAGCAGGGGCGGCTTCCTCGGATTCTCCCATCTGTATTCCTTCAATCCGTTCCGCCTGTTCTCCCGGCTCGGTGATGATGGCTACGATGGTCCCTGTCGCTACGACGTTCCCTGCAGGAACAACGATTTGGAAAAGAATCCCGCTTGCAGAAGACTCCACGACATTGGTGATTTTTTCTGTTTCTACTTCGAAAAGTTCTTGTCCTTTTTGGACGTTATCCCCTTCCTTGACGAGCCAGGAAGTGATCTTTCCTTCTTTCATGGTGAGGCCCCATTTGGGCATGGCGACATTCGATGACACGTTACAGATCCTCCTGATCCGGAAAGACCGGAATGATGATAGTCAATATTAGGCAACAGGTTGGATTCCCGGGCCCAAGCCCGGGAATCCGAGAAGCGGGGATCAACCCATGATTTCTTTTACTGCTTTGAGAATCCTTTCCTCGTTGGGCAGCATGGCATCCTCCAAAGGAGGACTGAATGGAATGACGGTATCATAGGCTGCGACCGTTTTTATGGGGGCATCCAGATAATCAAAGGAGCTCTCCATCAGACTCTTGATGACCAGACCAGCCAGTCCCGCCGACTCACAAGCCTCTTGGATAACTACGGCTTTGTGGGTCTTGTGGACCGACGCTGCGATGGCATCGTGATCTAAAGGAGATAATGTCCGCAGATCAATTACCTCGGCATTGATTCCTTCTCCCGCCAGTTCTTCCGCCGCCGCCAGGGTTTTCTGGAGCATGAACCCATAGGTGATAAGGGTAATGTCACTCCCTTCCCTCTTTATATCGGCTTTGCCTAATGGAATAACAACCTCTTCTTCCGGCACGGGTCCGGATATGCCGTAAAGGACTTTATGTTCAATAAAGAGCACGGGGTTGTTGTCCCGCATTGCGGCTGTAAGCAGGCCTTTGGCATCGCCCGGAGTACCGGGCATGACTACTTTGAGCCCCGGGACCTGTGTGAACCAGCCTTCGAGAGACTGGGAATGCTGACCGGCAGCGCGAATCCATCCTCCGGATGTGGTGCGGATCACCAGTGGAAGTTTTTCCACCTGTCCACCACACATGTACCTGACCTTTGGCGCCTGGTTGGTGAGATAATCCATGCAGACAGGGGTGAAATCGATAAACATGAGTTCCGGTATGGGGCGCAGGCCCATGAGAGCCGCACCCAGCGCTGCTCCCATAATGCCCGATTCCGATATGGGCGTGTCCATGACTCTTTCCGCTCCAAATTGCTCGAACAGGCCGGCGGTCACTCCGAAACAGCCGCCGAATGCTCCTATATCTTCTCCCAGGAGAAAAACGTTTTCATCCAGTTCCATTTCCTGCCTGAGTGCTTCCCGAATCGCTTCAAGAAAAGTAATTTCTCGCATTAGATGGCCCTCCCTTCTTCATAGTACAGATCAGTGAAAATTTCTTCCATTGGAGGATACTCGCTCTTTTCTTCGAAGTCGATGGCCTCCTGAAGGGCGATCTGTGCCTGATCCCGAAGTTCCTCAAGCTCTTTCTCGGTGGCAATACCCTGCTCTACCAATTCCTTCCCGAAACGGACGATGGCATCCCTCTTTTTTAATCCTTCCAGTTCTTCGGGGGTTCGATACGCTTGAGGGTCTCCTTCGAAATGTCCCCTGTAGCGGGTGGTTTTTAATTCAAGAAGAACCGGCCCTTTTCCTTCACGGATACTCTTGGCTGTTTCGGTTACTGCTTCGTACACGGCCATCACATCATTGCCGTCAACAGTGAGCCCCGGGATACCGTACCCGATCGACCTTGCAGAGATGTCTTCTACCGAACAGACTTCATCCACGCAGCCGCTGATTCCATACTCGTTGTTTACACAAATGGCCAGGGACGGAAGTTTCCAGCAGGACGCCAGATTCAGGGCTTCGTGGAAGTCTCCACGGTGCGAGGCTCCATCCCCGAACATGACCACGGCAATATTTCCCTCGCCTTTCTTCTTCAGGGCCAGTGCGATTCCGTTGTTGATAGTCTGATTGGGACCGAGAATACCGTTGCAGCCGGGAGCGCATTTGTCGAAGACAGCCAGATGCATGGAACCGCCTTTGCCTTTGCAATATCCCGTGACTTTCCCATAGATTTCCGCCCGCATGCGGTTCATGTCAGCGTCCCGTGCAATCATAAGACCGTGTTCTCGATGCGTTCCTGAAATCCAGTCTGTGGCGCGAAGAGCCGATGCGACTCCCACCATGACGGCCTCCTGACCCACTCCGAGATGAACAAATCCAGGCAAGGTCCCCGCAGTGACACCTTCGGCAAGGGATTCCTCAAAAATTCTGATTTTGAACATTTTTTGATACATTTCCAGCAGTTTTTCTTTTGGTAATTGCATCGACCACCCTCCTTACATTCGGTTTCAGATTGAACAACTCCCATTCCCTATCGCATCTATTTTTTTGAGGGATGGGTACCAGGTAATATTGGCTCATCGCGGGTTAGCGTGATATTTTTATCTATTATCGAATAGCCCATGCTCAGATGCCAAGTGTCAGGTGTCAGGTGTCAGGAAAAAGAATCTGACGGTATTTTGCGTATTCAATTTGATAACAAATAGTTACGCTTTGTATAATCGCAAAGCATGAATAGCAAGTACTGAAACACTGACACCCGACACCTGACACCTCGGTTCCGAAGCTTATTGCCGGTACTTTATAAATAAAGACTCCATAGAAGCACGTTTAAGAGTCTTGGGAATATCTATCACCAGTGGGCCTTTCAGATTTAGCCGGATGGACCACTTGCTTAGCTTATTCATGATATGTTCCCTTTCCCCATCGAGAGCAAGAACGGCAGGGCGATGTGAAATCGCAATCTCCGTTTCGGGCTCAAAAAGCTGGTACGATTTGATTGGTATGTCACGGACAAGCCCGGGAGCTATAGGGGCCATGACCCGCTTGTCACCGTTGCCGATGGTGATATGTACTCCTTTTCCACTGCCCGGTTCCTGTGCACAGAGATGGCCGCCGATGGAAGAGAAACCGATATTTCCGGGTTCCGCCCGGGTAAGGAAAATTTCTTCCAGGGTGGTTTCATCCCAGACGGCCCGTGAAGCCAGGAATCCTGCCTTTGAGACAACCACATCCACAAGGGCAATGTCTACGAGTTTTTGATCTTTCATGATCTGCAGGACCGGCGCACGTTTGGTGATGCTGTCCATGGAGAACAACTCCAGGGCGGTAACGGCTGCAGCCATACCGGCCATGGTTCCTTCCACCATAAAGGGGAAAACATTATTGGTACCTGTTGATATGGGGAGGAGGGGTGTGTCCCCGCAGGTTTTGGCCACCGCCCGGTTGGTGCCGTCTCCACCAAGGGTCACAATACATCCGGCGCCCATTTCATGAAGGATTGCCGCAGCTCTTGTGCTGTCTTCCTGGGTTCCTTCCATGGGGATTTTCAGGTACGATATGTTCAGGGAAACATCCAGGTCTTCCAGTGCCCTGGGGCCGATTCGAAAATGATCGGGCATGAAGAATACATCTTTTACTCCCATGGAATCCAGGCCCAGAAGCACGCGCCGGACAATGTTAACTTTTTCGTGGTTGTCAAAAACAGAGCCAAAAGCCACCATGCGACGGATATCTTTCCCCGATGCCGGGTTGGCAATAATCCCAATCGGTTTCAAGTGGTTACTCCTTTTATATTATGGGCAAGGTTAAGGAATTAACAGGTTGGCTACTTTCTGGAGTGAATTGCGCCAGCTGTTGTTCCGCGGGTTCTATGCTTTAAACATCTGAAGCTTTAAAATGGGCGGAGCATAATCCAAAGAAAGGAAAAAGGAAAGCAGAAAAAGGGGTTCAACGGGTGTTATGAAGCTTCTTTGTTGTTTTATGGTTTTTCAGCATGTATACTTCTGTCCATATGAAATAAAATATCCTATAGGGATTTCAAGGTTTGTGAAATGCAGGAAATCGAGGAAAGATAGGAAATGCTCAGCAATGTGAAAGGTGATATCTCAGGAGGCATATCGGCTGCAGTTATTGCCTTGCCTCTCGCTCTTGCATTTGGTGTTTCAGCCTTCGCGCCTATTGGCACCCCCGAGGCCATGGCCATGGGTGCGGCAGCAGGACTATATGGTGCCATATTTACCGGAATTTTCGCGTCCCTTTTTGGTGGAACCGCTTCCCAGATTACTGGGCCTACCGGGCCCATGACGGTGGTGATTACCGAGTTCATCGCAACAGCTATGAAGCATCCCGCCATTCAGCAACAATCCGATCCTTTATCAATGATCCTGACCTTGACTGCTGTGGTTGTTCTGCTGGGCGGTCTGGTGCAAATCCTCATGGGGCTTTTACGCTGTGGAACGCTCATAAAATTCATCCCCTATCCGGTCATCGCAGGGTTCATGAACGGCATTGCGGTGATTATTTTTCTGGGCCAGATTGCGCCGATCCTGGGCATGAAAATGTTTTTTGATGCGGATGGGATTTTTTCCCCCATCAGGCTCCATGAAGGGGTTGGCAGCTTTCCTATCCTGGGAATCGGAGTGGCTACGATTGCCGTGATCCTGATTGCTCCCAAAATTACACGGAAAGTCCCCGCTTCCCTCATGGGACTGATTGTTGGGACCGGAGTTTACCTTCTTTTGGGAAAAACCGTTCTTCCCGAATTTGCCCGCTTTGAAGGGAATCCGTTTATCATCGGAGCTATTCCGACAGGTTTTCCCATCCCACTGAATTTCCTCGCCGTTTCCATCGGTGATATTCTTAAAATCCTTATGCAATATCCAACCACCTTTCTGGCTCCGGCGGTGGCTCTCGGCATTCTGGGCGCGATTGATTCTCTTCTCACGTCCCTTGTGGCGGATGTGAGCACCAAGACGAAGCATCACTCCAATCGGGAGCTTTTCGGCCAGGGGGTGGGGAATGCCGTGAGTGCCATGTTCGGAGGCATGCCTGGAGCAGGTGCTACGGTAAGGACGGTTGTTAATATTAATAACGGCGGACGTACGAGGCTTTCAGGAATTATTCACGGTGCGCTGCTGCTTTTTATTCTTGTTGCCCTGGGTCGTGTGGCGAGATGGATTCCCATGTGTGTCTTAGCCGGGGTGTTGATGGTGACCGCCGTTTCTATGCTGGATACCTACAGCCTCAGCCTCATTCGAAAAAAGACGGCCTTTAAAGATCTCCTGGTGGTAGGGGTCGTAACCATTATTACTGTTGTTTTTGATCTCATGATCGCGGTGGGGATTGGGCTCATGATTGCTGCACTCCTCTTTATCAGGGAATTAATTGCGATGAAAGTATACCGGAAGAAATTTCGCTGTGACAGAATTCATTCCAAGCGTATCCGTACGGAAGTGGAATCTGAGGTTTTAAAAGAACATGGCAACGAAATCCTGGTGTATGAATTATCGGGAAATCTTTTCTTCGGGACCGCGGACAAACTTTCGGACGATGTTGAAGCGGAGATGAAAGACACGCGGATGATCATTTTTGACCTGAAAAGGGTAGATACCATCGATATTACAGGGGCTGAATTGATCAAGCGCATTTGTGACGATGTGAAAGGCAACGGGGA
>CAYOWC010000096.1:10808-15016 GCA_964407525.1 uncultured Desulfobacteraceae bacterium
GGGGAAACCATTTTTAAAGAGGGGGAGTCGGGGGACAGGGTTTTCCTGATCGGGTGTGGATGCGTCAGTATTCTCGGGTCATCCGGGCCTGAAAAAAATACCCGGTTTACAAGCCTGGGGCGAGGGCTTTATTTCGGCGAAATGGGTCTGCTTGAACGCTCGGTTCGTTCAGCCGATGCGGTGGCGGATGAAGACTGTGAACTGTATGTTCTCCAGATGGATGACCTGGAAAAACTTATGCGGGAAGATACCTCCATCGGAGCTCGTATTTTCAATGCCATGGCAAGGGGCCTTTCCCAACGCCTCCGACTTTTGTCTGCTGAAATGTCGGCCATGGAATCGGTTTAACCATTTTTGGAATTCAGGGAGAGCAAACGATGAAACCAATCAAGATCAAAGAGTTGACAAAGCATATCCCGGATCTGAAGGAAACCGTCTGTCGCCACCTGAAGTTTTCCAGAGGAATTGAGTTGGAAACGGTCTCCGACATGGACGCCTACTGGGCGGTTTCCCTTGCCACGCGGGAGTATCTCATAGAAAAAATGCTTGAGACTGAAAAGCGATATGTGGAGGCGGATGCGAAACGGATCTACTACCTTTCACTGGAATTCCTGATGGGTCGCTCTCTTGGTAATAATTTGATCAATCTGGGCCTTTTTGAGAATATGGAGAAGGCCATCACGGAGATGGGGGGGGATCTTGAAGAGATCAGGGAAAAGGAAAAGGATGCGGCCCTGGGTAATGGCGGCCTTGGAAGACTGGCTGCATGTTTCCTGGAATCAATGGCAACGCTTGATCTGCCCGGGTTCGGATATGGTATCAATTATGAATTTGGGCTGTTCAAACAGGAAATTGATAACGGGTTTCAGAAAGAAAGGCCCGACAACTGGATAAGTGGTGGTACCCCGTGGCAGATTGAACGAAGTGAATCGGCCTGCATCGTTCCCGTTTACGGGCGGATTGAACATTCGGAGGACAGGGAGGGGGGATATAATCCCATGTGGTTGGAGTGGAAAACTCTCATTGGTGTTCCCCACGACATGCCCATTGCCGGTTATGGTGGCAAAACAGTCAATTATCTCAGACTTTATTCCGCAAGGGCCTCCGAAGATTTTGATATGGATATATTCAACACGGGGGATTACCTGAATGCCGTTCAGGAAAAAATGTATTCCGAGACAATTTCGAAGGTGCTTTACCCCTCCGACTCCATGGAAGCCGGTCGCGAGCTGAGATTGATACAGGAATATTTTTTTGTGGCCTGTTCCATTCGAGATATCGTGAATAAATACCAGAAGGTTCATCCCACGTTTGAAAGATTCCCGGAAAAGGTGGCCATTCAACTCAATGATACCCATCCTGCCCTGGCTATTCCTGAACTGATGCGAATACTGGTGGATGAAGAAGCCCTTTCTTGGGAGGAGGCATGGGATATTACCGTTGAGACCTTTGCCTACACCAACCATACGCTGTTGCCTGAAGCTCTGGAAAAATGGCCGGTTTCCCTGTTGGAATACGTCCTGCCAAGACATATGCAGATTATCCTTGAAATAAACAGCCGTTTTCTGGCCGAGGTGGCTTCAAAATGGCCCGGGGATGATGATCGCCTTCGACGTATGTCCATTATTGAAGAAGCCGATACGAAACAGGTCCGTATGGCCTATCTTGCCATTGTGGGAAGCCATTCGATCAATGGGGTTGCTGCCTTGCATACGGAGCTCATAAAAAGCAATTTGCTTCCAGACTTTTACGAAATGTATCGGGATAAGTTTAACAACAAAACCAATGGAATTACGCAGCGAAGATGGCTTTTGAAATCAAACCCGGGTCTTTCCGACCTGATAAACGGCAGCATTGGAGACGGGTGGATCGACCATATCGATCATCTCAGAACCTTGGAACGCTATGCGCAGGACAGGTCATTCCAGGAAAAATTCTTAAAGATCAAGCGCGAAAACAAAGAAAAACTGGCCGCGATTGTCTATAAGACGACCCGTGTCGAGATCAATCCGGATTCTCTGTTCAGCATCCAGGCCAAACGGATTCATGAATATAAACGGCAGTTGCTTGCGGTCCTTCATATTATTCATCAGTATCTCTGCCTTGTTGAGGACGGACAGGAACCGGCTATGCCTAGGACGTACATCTTTGCTGGAAAAGCGGCGCCTGGTTATCATGCAGCAAAAATGATTATAAAACTCATTAACAGTGTCGCCGATGTGGTCAACAACGATCCCAGAGTCAAAAACCTTATAAAAGTAGCTTTCATACCGGATTATAGGGTGTCTCTTGCCGAAACAATAATTCCGGCGGCAGATCTGAGTCTGCAGATTTCCACTGCTGGAAAAGAGGCCTCGGGAACCGGAAACATGAAATTTGCCCTGAATGGCGCCCTGACCATCGGAACGCTTGACGGTGCAAATATTGAAATTATGGAAGAAGTTGGGGTGGACAATATTTTTATCTTCGGCCTGACGGCGGAAGAAGTTCAAGAAATACGTAGTAACAATGCTTACAGACCGTGGGAGTACTGCAGCAATGATCCGGAAATAAAAAGGATTGTGGATACGCTCTCCGGCGAATTTTTCAGCCCCGGGGAACCGATGATGTTTCAATCCATTTATGACTCCATCATGAGTGAACACGATCAATATGTGCATCTGGCAGATCTTCGTACCTATATTGAAGGCCAGGAAAAAGCGGAAATTTGTTTCAAAGATACGGAAGACTGGGTACAAAAGGCCATTTTAAATGTGGCCAGGGTCGGAAAATTTTCAAGTGATCGAACCATTGGGGAATACGCAGATGATATCTGGGATGTGAAACCCTGTTAGTGCGTGCTGAGTGGCAAGTAGGAATTTTACCATGAAGAGCATGAAGGACATGAAGAAAATGTGGAACGGGCCGCAGACCCACGCTTATAGATGCGGACAAGGGGATAGTGTAGAGTATATAGAATACAGCTTTGGTGTAAACGGAGATGGATCCGTTTTCTTCTTTTGTTCCCCTTCATGTCCTTCATGGTAAAAATGTTTTTCTGAATAGTTTTGAGCGGTGGTTTTTATGATTCAGGATCTCTGTGGGAACAACAGGGAAAAGCTTTTGGAGATCGTAGCGGAAGGTTTCGAAATCACGCGAGGCAGGCCTCTGCCCCTGGGAGCAAACGTTAAACGGGACGGGATCAATTTCGCGGTTTTTTCAAGGCATGCAACCCTCATAACCCTGGTACTCTTTTCACCCGATGAGATCGAGCCGATTATTGAATTTCCTCTAGACCCCCGTTACAACAGAACCGGGGATGTGTGGCATGCCTTTATCAAGGGGATCGAACCACGAATCCAGTATGGATTCAGGGCGTCGGGACCATCCGATGGTGACGAAAAATTTCAAGTGTTCAACGATGGGAACATCCTCATTGACCCTTATGCAAAGGCTCTGTCAGACGGTAAAAAATGGGGAGAATATGCTTCCCAAGAAAGAAAAAAGGGAGGTGTTTCGCGACCGCTCAGGGGAGTTGTGGTTGATCACGAATTTGACTGGGAGTTTGACCAACCTTTAAATATTCATTTGGCTGATTCCATCATATATGAAATTCATGTTCGCGGATTCACAATTCATCCTTCATCGGGAGTTGCTCATCCCGGAACTTTCTTAGGTATTGCGGAAAAAGTGCCTTACTTGAAAGATTTGGGGGTTACGGCGGTCGAGCTCATGCCCGTCACTGAATTTGATGAAACGGACAATCCCAGGGTCAACCCAGTGTCAAAAAAGCCTCTCATGAATTTCTGGGGGTATCATCCCCTGAATTTTTTTTCACCCAAAACCGGGTATTCATCTGGTGGGGAATTAGAGGCGCCGATCACGGAATTTAAATCGATGGTGAAGGCCCTGCATAAGGCGGGCATTGAAGTTATCCTGGATATGGTCTTTAATCATACCGGCGAGGGGGAAAAAGCCCAGCAGGCTACTTCCTTTCGGGGGCTGGACAACGGGGTTTACTATATGATGGACCCTGATACCGGGGAGTATCTCAACTTCTCAGGTTGTGGGAATACGGTAAACTGCAATCATCCTGTCGTCAGGGACATGATTCTCAATTGCCTCTGTTACTGGGTTACGGAGATGCATGTGGACGGGTTCAGGTTCGATCTGGCATCCATCATGGGAAGAGGGCGGGACGGGCAGGTCCTTCGAAATCCCCCTCTTCT
>CAYOWC010000097.1:0-14764 GCA_964407525.1 uncultured Desulfobacteraceae bacterium
ACGTCTATCCCAAAGATATTGAAGAGATCATTATCCAGCATCCCTCAATTAGTGAAGTGGCCGTTTTCGGTGTTCCCAATGAGAGGTGGGGAGAAACACCGGTGGCGGCCGTGGTCCTGATCGAGGGGAAAAGTGTTGACATTGATGATCTCATCCGGTGGACCAACAGCTGTGTGGATGCAAAGTTCCAACGTATCAGCGACGTGATCATCATGGACGTCTTCCCGCAAAACGTGGCCGGAAAGATCCTCAAGCGAGAGCTGCGAGAGGCCTACGAGGGATAAGAAACCCTGTATATATTCAGTCTCCAGTCCCAGTCAAATTTCTCGGATGTGACCGTATACCCAAGCAGACCCTATCAAAAAGGCTGTAATCCAAATCCAAGGCGTTTTCGCTGAACTGGATAGATCTCTTCTCGTGAAAAAACTCCGCATGGCACGGGATAAGGTCAGGAACGAAAATGGCCGATGTGAAGGGCCAAGACCTTACGGATCAACCCCTGACGAGGCAGAGGAAAGAGTGGAATGCGGCGATGGTTCGCAATATCCTCATTTGAAGAGGTAGATCAGGTCAAAAAAAACAACGTTGAATTTTCAATTTGACCGTAAGATGCAGTTAGCAAGATTTGATCTGTCACGTTCAGTAGGTAGGTATCATTTATTTCTACAATACGTGCGAATGTCGAAGATGAAACTACATATCGAAATATGCAATTCTGGGCCAGCCGATTCATGCTAAGCTGGGAGATCAATTATTGACCCTTTTTGAGAATTTTCAAATTCACTAATGATATAGGAAAACTTCACTTTTGGATGAACAATCTAAAAAGGCGCCGACCACAAGATGTAGTGGTGCTGGATAATGAGCAAAATGGCAGATTCAATCTTGCTCGAATGAGATATCGAGCGAGTATGTCAACGTTTGTGGTGCTTGTGATTTATAGCAGATACACTCAGAGGGGGCATCCGTTTCCATCTGCCATTTTCCCATCAGTGTTTATCTCCTTCTTGAGCCTTGTTCATGAATACTAGCCTCTTAGCTACCTTAAGCCAATAATTTCTTGATGTTGCCATCACTTTGGAAAGAGGAATTGAATTTGAAACCGCAGTTGCCAGTCCGCGCCATCGTCCGGTTTTACCACATTGTAATAAGCCTGCAACTGGAGATTCAGCGGTAGGCGGCCCAAGCGTAAAATCTTCCCGACGCCACCTCCCAGCGGTACGGTCCAGCGATCACTGCTGTCGGCCTTCCAGGCGGCGGTAATGATCGGTGAGCTGGAGAGGTAGAATCCGCCGGGGAAATTGTAATTGAGGAACGGCTGGACCAGGAAATTGCTGTAGTTCGGGTCGCTATCGGAACCGCCCACCGACCAGACGTTATTGACCAGAGCGCCATAAACCCAGGGACTGCCTTTCGACATTTTCAAAGCGACTGCGGATGCGCCGAGACCCCAGCGATCATTGCCCAATAGGCCGTTGGTGTTCGTCGGAAGCTGCGTAATCGGTCCGACACCCCACATTAGACCCTCCGAATTTGACGGTGACAGGAACCCCGTGAACTGAATGTCGCCGATGCCGTTGACACGGTCCTGCTCAGTCGTAAAACCCGGCTGGGAGATAACCGGCACGATGGTACGGGTGATAAGGTTCCAGTCTGTGCTGAGCTTAATCGGAATGACCGGTTGTATGTTGAGCACATACTGGAGATCATCCTCCGGCCCCACTCCAAAGTTGAAGTTGTTCTGGAGGGGTACGCTGATCAAGTCAGCGACGGGGTTTTGAACCTTCTTAGCCAAATCCTCCGCACTCTCATCCTCCGCCCACACGGAAGCTGAGAGCAGGACCGCAACAGACAAGGCAATCATCATCGTTAGAACTCGTTTTATCTTCATGATTTCTCTCCTTATTGGGTTAAACCTGTGGTTTATAGACAATCTTTTTAACCATGTGGCTGACATGACCGTCAAATATCAGATTTTCCGTTGACTGTTTTTCTTTAGATAAAGCGCTGACCATCAGCAGAGACTATGGAACGCGTCGGCGAAATATTGTGCCGATATTTAGCGTCCCCGCTGGTGGCCTCGTTGAGAGGCTTATCGATGCTCCCAACTATGAAGCACGTTATGTCAAGGTTGCAGTTCGATTTCCCCCGGTCGCCTGCGCTCCAGACAAAGCCAGTGCAAAAGTTAGTAGGGTGGTAGCTCGATAATTTTCTTCATATTACTGTTTTCTCTCTCTCTTTCAAGTTGAGTTGTGGGTACATGGCCTTGGTGGCATCATCACTAAGGGTTTACTGGGAAACTCCATTCCCTGACTTATGGAAAGAGTATCGCAAACTGGAAATTTACAGCCATTTGGCGCTATCGTCTGGCCTCACCACATTGGCGATGCCTTGCAGCGAGGCGCTCATGGACTCACCGACTGTGAAGACCTTTCAAAAGCCGCCGCCCACCGGAACTGTCCAACGGTCACCGGAGTCTGCGGTCCAATCGGCGGTGATGGTTGAGTTGCTATAGAGATACCAACCTTGGGAGAGGTTGTAGTTGAGGAAATACTGACCACCAAACTTATTGACTTCGTTGCGGCCATCTCCTCCGCCTGACCAAACATTCTGCAGTACCACACCGGCGCCCCAGTCGTTCTTCGCATAATACAAAACGCCCGACGGGCCGAGGCCAAGCCGGTTGCTGCCAAGATCGGAATCAGTGCGAGTCGGCAACAGAACCGTAGGCCCCACACCCCAGACGAGATTACCCGTCGGCTTGCTTGGGGTGATGAAAAAGTTCAACAAGGTGTTGCCCAGCCCGACCGTATAGTCGCCATCGCCTTCTGGTAGCTGGAGTACCGGCACAATAGAGTAGGTGATCAGTCTCCAGTTTTCAGTCAGCTCAAACGGCCACACCACCTGCAGCGAATAGGCTCCTTCGGTCCCACCAGTAACAGGCACGTCGGGACTCAGGGTCGTATCTAATTTCACCTGTCGAAGGCCGCTGAGGGGGTTCTGTTTTTGTTTAACGAGGTCTTCGACGGAAGAAGATGCGCTCGTATTCGTTTGCGCGCAGACCAGTAAAGCGCCTGTCAGCAACAAGGTCATCGCCGTTGCTCGTCTAATGGATGAGTAGATACTTGTTACATGCTCATTGGTTCGCCTTTCAAATAGGATTAAGCAGTTTATTTGAAATTTGCAACATTTTATTGGTGCAAATTTCACAATAAATATCATTGAATATCACCGTTTAATCGCTAATGCAGCACATCATCGGATGTTGCTTTCCGCAACGTGCTGTCATTGATCATGCCTGCCAAATTTATTTTACAACGACAATTCCCGGTGGCTGCCAGGTAGAGCATGGCTTCTTGCGAAGTAGCCTTGACTTCAGCGCTGGTGAGTCCATTTGCAGCTTCAGCTGGTTTCACTGGAGTGACCGCCGCCGCAGTATTGGCTGGCTTAGCAGTGGTTGTCGTGTCTTCGGTTTTGTTACAGGCTGACAACATGGCCAGCGAAAGTAAACTTGTCACGGCCAGGCTGATGGTGGTGCGGGGGAACGTTTTCATGGGAACTATTCCTGGTTTGTGTTTGTGCTTTCGCGTCTGAATGCGCGGGCCGGTCCTTTCCTGGACCGGCCCGCGTGGTCCAGAAATGTTACTTCTTATAAAGCTTCGGGGCTGTCCAGGAGCCATCGATTGCAGCTTCTTTCGGCCAGTAAAGACGCATGTACATCGAGAATGCTCCCTTAGGTGCTGGCAACCAATTAGACTCCAACTTTTTGCCAGGAGACTCGTTCTGGATGTAAAGCGTTAGTGAGCCGTCACTCGCCTTTTTCATGTTCGGCAACATCGGCGAATTGATCAGGTAGCGGTTGATTGGGTTAGCCACCAATAGGCTTTGCGGTAAGTCATACATCGTCAGAGACCAGAAGGCGTGGACCGGAGGGTACTCGCCTGCTGCGAAGGTCAAGGTGTACTTATTGGTACCAGAAAGGCTATCAGCATTACTATCGATGGTATAGACCGGATACAAGGCCTCTTGCTTCGAGTTACCATAGATGCCGATCGTTGAAAGCCAGCGGTAAAGGTAGTTGTTCTTCATGTACTGGCGTGTTCCGAAAAGATCGCCTGCAGTGATATTCCCTTCGCCTAGCCTTATCGTTCCAGCTTTAAAGTCTTCCAATGCTTCGCTTCGGCCTTGCTCAATAGCTTTCTTAATCTCAGGGGAGAGCTTAGCGGGATCGAATGTTTTGCCACCACCAACACCAATTTTAGCAAAGCGTCTCATGAGCCCCGCCTCACTTGGGTCTGTCGGGCAGTATGTCAACACAAAGTTCACGATGTTGAAGAACTCAAGAGAAGTCGCTTGCGCAGGCTTCGTTAGGGGCTTGATCCAGTCAACAGCTGGCGCGGGCTTTGGTGCGTCCGTTCCGAGGAATTTGGACAAGGTCAGCATCTTGTAGCCGTCCTGTACCTTTATAACGTTGTCGATATCGGCAGCGTTGAAGAGCTGCGTACGAAAGACAACTGTGATGAAATCAGTCTCCGAACGGACTACTTTCTTGATCCCTTTTGGGGTCTCGCCCTTCCAGCCTGGTCCGACAACCAGAATGTTGCCGGCGTCATTACCGGTGGTTCTGCTGCCGGCGTAATCAAAGTTGAACGTGTAGGCGTCTGTGAACTGAACATCGTAGTAACGTTTTTCCTCGATCTTAGGCAGAGAGATCACTACTGGTTCGGCGCGCAAGTCTAGACCAGCCCAAGAGTAGGGCGTATCTGAATTGGGCGTCTGCACCGCGGTATCAGCCGGTGTATAGACATTGGGAACGTTCCCGATATGGTTCCAGGGTGCTTTGAATCCAGAATTATTCTTGTCTACGTAGTAAGCATGCTGGACGCGGTAGTTGTCCACCAGGGGATAGCCGTAGGTGTAGGCTTCTCTGGCTATGGCGCGTGCCTCAGCGGGCGTCACCGTCACCTCTTGAGCCTGCAAAAGCGATGGCATGGCAAAAGTGCCAACAATCGCCAAAATATTGAATATGTTTTTCATTTTCATAAGTTACATTCCTTGGTCTATTTTCGATCTTGCTGCTTGTTAATTTGTCTCTATCTCAATATTTTTTGGATTTATTTCACCAACTCAATATTACCCGGTCTCCAAGTTTTGTTTATCCATGGTTCAAGTGGTCCGTACATACGTAGGAGAGGCATCCAGCTTTTTCCCGGTATGGTTTGCAACCAGTTATGCTCTTTGCCTTTTGGAGCTTCAGGCGCAAAATAAATGTCCATAGAGCCGTCTGCATTTTTCTCAAACCCTTTGGTTTGGCTACCCACGGTTGGGAACAATTGACTGGTTTGTAACATACAACGTGTTTGCGTGTCATAAAGCGTAACCGCCCAAAAATCGTTCACAGGTACGTTAGCCGGTAAATGCAATTTGTACGTCTTCGATCCATCAAACGCTTTGTCATTGTTATCCAACAAACTAAACGCATAATCAGAACCAGCTCCGGCCTTTGTTAAGGCCATAGAAGGCGTAATACCTCCGGCATTGAAGTAGAAAAGGATACGGGCATCTAAATGCATAATACCGTCTGACTCGAAGCTTGTATTCTTATTGGCATAAGCCATCTGCCAATTGAGGTCTGTACCCGGATACAGTTTTACACCAGAGATACGAGTGTCGTAAGTGATGGCGCGACCGGCTGCATTACCTAAGGTTGCTGCCTCTGTAAGTAGCTTTTGCATACGCGCATCAGGGTTAAATGGTTTTCCATTTACAATGCCAATAGCCTCGAGTTCGCCACGAATTTCAGGATCGATGGCGCCCTCTGACTCTCCTTGAACAATGGTGTTCAACATTTCATAGTACTCTAATGTACTCGGGAAAATGGTGGTGAAAGTTCGACCAGACATGTTGACCAATTCGGTAGGTGCCGGCTTGGCTTTATCTTTTAACGGATAAATTTTCAGTCCTTTTTTGAAATTATCTGCTGCCGCTACCAAGCCATCTTTAATATTGCCTCTTAGGAACATAAAGTTTCTATTGGTTAGCGGTTTTAAAAGGAAATAACCTTCAGGGATATTACCTGTGTATCCCGGTGGGATCACAAGGTACTTACCGCCTTTACCCTTATCCGGTCCGGTAAGGCCCATATTGCCCACAAAACGTTGCCACCCATCGTCCATGAAACCAAGCATAGCCGGTGGGATCTCGATTACCAATGGGCCGGTTTTTTCCAAAGCAGTATACGTATATGCGTACATGGTTGAGGTATTGGCAGTAAGCACAGGCGTACGCGAATCCATCAACTGTTCCCAAATGGCAACTTTATTGGCGCCTTCGGTACCTTGTTCATCCAAAGCAACCTGAAGGCTGTAAAGTACTACCGCCCCAAGATTATCGAGGTAAACGTCTATGCCACGGGCACGATCAAGGTAGTCGTATACCAATTCGCTAGTATTACCTATAGGTACCCCGTCAAAAAATTTCAGCTCACCAGCAACGGTTTGCACTTTGTCTGCTATCGATGTTGCTTTAGTTCTCTTTGCTTCTTGTGCCGAAACCTTTCCGGTTTGTGCATAACTTGACATTGTTGTGAATGCACCAATAAGTGTTGCAACAAGAATGGCAATTAATTTTTGTTTCATGATTATTCTCCTTTGTTAGTTAAGTGTTTGTTATTCCCAGAGGCATCGCGCGATTAGTCGGCGATCGCAACGCCCGGTGGCTGCCAGTGCCTTGCCCGGTAAGGTCTGCAGCCAATTGGCCTCTTTTCCTTTTGGAGCCTTTGGGGCGAAACAAACATCGTACGAACCGTCCGCATTTTTTTCAAAACCATTGCTCTGACTTCCAACGGTTGGAACCGACTGACTGATCTGGAGCGTGAAGGAATGTAGAGCTTTCATATTAATTCCTTCACGCTCCTATACTGCAGCCTATTTCCTAATCAGCTTCGGTGCAGTCCACGAACCGTCCAGGGCTGCTTTTTTCGGCCAGTAGAGGCGCATGTATGTGGTGAACGCTCCTTTCGGTGCGGGCAGCCAGTTCGATTCCTTGTCCTTGCCGGGCGATTCGTTCTGGATGTAGATCGTGAGTCCGCCATCGGCATCTTTCTTCATCTGCGGCAGCATCGGTGAGTTGATGAGGTAGCGGTTGATCGGATTGGCCACCAACAAGCTTTGCGGCAAGTCATACATCGTCAGCGACCAGAAAGCGTGAACCGGCGGGTACTTGTCGGCGGCAAAGTGCAGCGTGTAGCGATTGGCGCCGCTAAGTGCCTTGCCTTCGCTATCCGCGCGATAGACCGGATACATTGCCTCCTCTTTGGCGTTGCCGTAGATGCCGATGGTGCCGATCCAAAGGTACAAGTAGTTGTCCTTCAGGAATTCGCGGCTGCCAAAGACATCACCGGAGGTGATCTTCCCTTCGATCAGCTCTTTTACGCCACCCTCAAATGCCTGCCAGGCGTCGGCGCGGCCCTGCTCGATTGCGGTCTTCATTTCAGGCGAGAGCCTGGCGGGGTCGAACGTCATGCCGCCTGCGACACCGATCCTGGAGAAGCGTTCCCTAAGCGCTGCTTCGCTCGGTACCGTCGGGCAGTAGGTCAGCACGAAGTTCATGATGTTAAAGAACTCAAGATTAGTCGCTTGCGCATCCCTCGTGAGCGGCTTGATCCAGTCGACAGTCGGTGCGGCAGCAGGTGCCTTCGTTCCGAGGTATTTAGACAAGGTCTGCACCTTGTAGCCGTCCTGTATCTTTATTACGTTGTCGATGTCGGCCGGATTGAAGAGCTGCGTGCGATAGATAGCTGAGATGAAATCCGTATCCGAACGGAATACTTTCTTGATCCCTTTTGGGGTCTCGCCCTTCCATCCTGGTCCTACAACCATAAAGCTGCCAGCGTCATTACCGGTGGTTCTTGTGCCGGCGTAATCAAAGTTGAACGTGTAAGCGTCGGTTAACTGAATAGAATAGTAACGATTTGGCTCGATCTTAGGTACAGAGAGTACGATTGGTTCGGCGCGCAAGTCGAGGCCAGCCCAAGAATAAGGCGTGTCTGAATTGGGCGTCTGCACCGTGGTATCGGCCAGTGTATAGACATTATGAATGTTCGTAATATGGTCCCAAGGTGCTTTGTACCCAACACTATTCTTGTCTATGTAGTAAGCATATTGAACACGGTAGTTGTCTACTAGGAGCTTGTCCGAGAATGCAAAACTCATTTTTTTGGCCACAACATAAAGTACGTTATCGACATAGTGAGCACATTATGATGTGGTCAAAATTTCAGGATCTCTATTCTCGGACAGCCTCCTAGTGGGTAGCCGTAGGTGTAAGTTTGCTTGGCGATGGCGCGTGCTTCGGCTGGCGTGACAGCGGGTGCAGCTTGTACGGAGGCACTCATGCAGAAAACAGCGAGTAGTGCCGTCATTAGTGCCTTGTAAAGTGTCATCGTCTTCTCCTCATATTTATAGGTTTGAATTATCGCACATTCATAGTGTGCGGACAATTACATTTTATTTCAACAACTTAATTTCGCTGGGTCGCCATTCTTTGGTGAAGAACGATTCGAGTGGACTGTAAAGGCGCAGGATGGTGAACCAGCCTTTTTTGGGATCGGTCTGGATCCAATTGCCGCGCTTCACGCCGTCGGGCTGTGCCGGGCTGAAATAGATAGTCGTTGAACCATCGGAGGCCGCCTCGGCCGCCGGCGAGGGATAGGTCTGGCTGCCGGCGCGCGGATAACGCTGCGGCGTCTGGAGCATGGAACGGCTCTGGTTGTCATAGACAGTGAACGACCAGAATGCCGCAGCCGGAATACCCTTCGGCAGCTTCACTTTGTAGGTCTTGGCACCGTCCATCACATTTTTGTCCGCATCCAGGAAGCCCATGAGATACTGCGAGCCCACACCGGGGATCCGCATGATCATACCGGGCGAGTCGAGGGTGTAGCCGTAGTAGAAAGCTGTGCGTGAATCGAGCGTGCGTGCACCGGTTGGAGGAAACGGTTTGAACATGCCGTCCTTGGTGATCATCGGCGGCGGCGTCTCGAAATTATAGCCGCCTTCCCACAGCATGTTGCCCCACGAAGAATTCTCATAATAGATCCACTCGGGATGCTCTTCGGCAAAGCGCCAGTTCAAAGAGCGTCCGGCCGCGGCCCCCACAGCGGCGGCATCGGTCAGAATCTTTTTCATGCGCGCATCCGGCTTGAAGGGCTTGCCGTGCACGATACCGATGGCGGCGAGCTGGCCGGCAAGTTCCACGTCGTAGCTGGTGGCCGGTTCCTGCTGTACGTTTTCATTGATCATTTCAAAGAAGCTATAGTCGCTGGGTGGGATCGTATTGAAGGATTTTCCGGAAGCCTCTACAAATTTGGTTGCCGGAATTTCCGCATCGCGCCCAAGTCGAACCTTGCCTTCAAGTGCGGTTGCAATGCTGGTTCCTTCGCCGCCCGGTGTATACGGATAAATCTTCATCGACTTTTTGATCTGATCAACCGCCGGCTTTGGATCGTTATCCACTAGGAAAGAGCGGGCTGCATAAAGCACGCGCATCGTTTTTGAGTGGGCAATGTAGAACCCACCGTCCGGCAAGGGGCCATCGTAGTCTGGAGGGACGATTAGATATCGGCCACCCTCGCCGCGATCCGGCCCGGGACGACCGATATCGATGATCCAGGAAAACCACATGTCATTGATGGTTCCCAATCCATTAGGCGGTTGCTCGATGACCATCGGGCCTTTTGTCAAATCGACAACGGCCAGATAATAAACGGTATCGGCGTTGGGCGTGAGAAACAGGGAGCTCGAATCCATCAGATCGGAGAAGAGCACGACCGTGTTGGGTTCGGCACCAATGCTCTTGAAGCCCTTGTAGAGACCGTAGGCGGAAGCGCCGCGGAAGCTGTTGTTGTAGACGTTCAACGCCCGGGTGAAGTCGAGCGTGTCGTAGACCATTTCTGCCGTTGCAACCGTCGGTGCCCCGTCTTTGAATTCCAGTGTGCCGATGCGGGTTTCGATCTTGTCCGGCGTAATGAGCGACGGCGGGGTATCGTTGTTCGGCTGGGCGATGGCGGAACTGGTAAAAAGGGCTATGGCGGCTGTGCCGCAGGCCACGATCACTGCTAACGCTCCGAATTGTTGTTTCATGTCTTTACCTCCATTGTTTGATTAAAAGCTCGTTATCGAGTTTGATGCATCCTCCCCGCGGAGCACGTTTCTGAACGGTGCAAAAAAACATGCCCCCGAAAAGGAGCGCCTTACTCTTAAATGAGCCACAATCAGCCTTACTTTCCGTGCTCGGCCTTGTACAATCCTTCTCGGAGTTTTGCCGATCCGGGATTGCTCACCTCTTTTTCCACCAGGATGTTCACGGGCCTGACCGCTTTGCCGTAATAATCCTTGTTGAAATCATCATTCACCTTGATAACGGATCCATCCAGAGCAAGACCTGCAAATGCACCCTGTGCCCGTGAGAAGGAAACCAGGTCCGCTGCCACGCCTTTACCGGCAGCTCCCGCGCCAACAGGACCCAGGGCAACAGACGTATCCCCGCCCAGCTTAAAGGAAGAACCGTACAGGGACTCCATGCCTCGCTCGGTCCTGATCTGCATGATTACTTCTGAGGATTCTCCTCCAATCTGAAGGCCAAAACTGACTGACCCCATACTATAAAATGCGGGCTCTCCCCAACGCCCTGTTTTCGGGTCACGAAGCAGCACTACTCCCCTTCCACCGGAACCACCGAATATAAATCCCGCTTTCAGAAGCTGTGGAACGATAAAAACGCCTTTTGCGTCCTTAAGATGATCCCTGAACCATGTCATGTCAGCTTCAGCAACAAAATTATTTAAGGTAACCAGGGCCTGATCTACCAGTATTTGGGGTTTAAGGTCCTCCTGGGCGCCAACCGGCAGGGATATCAGGCAAAAAACAATTGCCAGAAGCAGACTGATCGCGAAACGAAAGACTTTTTTGCTTCTATTTTTTCCAGTCATTTTGTTCTCCTTATTTTTTCCTTAAAATCGAATCGTTATCCGGCCTGAACAGAACCTTATATTTCTCCAAACCGGCTCCACTAATGCTCACTTCTTCTGTCTGAAAACTCCAGCAGCACAGAAATTCAGACCTCTTTCTTTGTCCCCATCACCTCCTCATTTCAACTCGGCTTCAGAAAGATCCGTTATGGCAAAGGAGTGCATGCTCCGTACACGATAAAGGCCTCCTGATCTCCCGAAGCCGTCACTACGAATTTGCCCGTTTCTTCAGAAAGCATTGCAGTCCAGCCGACGTTGTCCCGAACATCCCGGATACCTTCGTCTGATCCCTGCAGGATCAGTCTTCCTTCCAACCGTTCCATTCTCTTGATGATGCTCTTGCGATCCCCATCGCTCTTCCGGGTCGGCGTGATGATTTTTTTATCAAGATCAACCGTGAGAAACTGTGGCACACCCACACTTTCACGCGTTACCTCGATGCAACCGCCTTCAGGTGTGCACTCCATTACTTTAATCGTTGAGCAAATCAACGGTTTTGACCCGTCGAAATCCCCAGCCTGTGCGGCGATCGGAAGACTGAGCAAAAACAACACGGCGATACTCGCCGCTATTAACATTTTCATAGGGACCTCCAGATGATCGAGATGGACACTACCTAACCATATATCCTTTCGCTTCAAGGCACACGGAATAGGCTCGGTTGTAGGTGTCTTTTTTTTGCCGGTATTGCGCCGACTGCTGGGCGGCATATTGTTGTTGGGCCTGTGCGGCCTGTCGGTTCCGCACCCGGCTCCTCAGCCCACCGAAAACACCGCCGGTAAGACCGCCGATGGCCGCTCCTTTTCCGGCCCCGCTCCAGCCCCCTGCAATACCGCCTACAGCCGCGCCAAGTGCCGCACCCCCTGCGCCACCTCTGAAGACACTCCCGGCTGAAGCGCCCGGCGGCTGGGAATATAGCGGTTGGGCCGGGGCCTGTGCCTGCATGGGATCAACGCCGGTCTCCTTTTTTGCCCAGGAGTAGCAGTCAAACTTATCCCGGTCCATCTGCTGCTGGTTTTGTCCTTTGGCAGGATAAATGATCAATTCCTGGCACCATGACGGCTCCGCAGTGATGATCACCAAGAACATTCCAACTGCAGCAATGCGTTTGCTTGGTTTCATTGTGATTTCCTTTCGAAGTTGCTTGACCGGATTGCGTCATCTTTGAGCTCTTGGGTGAATTTTTTTTCGGGTTCAGGGAGCATTTATGGACATCTCGCTCTCATAAATCCCGTCCTTAGCCAAGTGTGAAGATTATTTCCAAGATTGATAGAAAAAACTAAGGCAGCGTTTTTCAGATGCAACTAATATTTTTACAATTTAATTGAGATTATACCACTAAATTCTTGGCGTTGAAAACTGCGATTACGTGTAAAAAAAACCAAATATAACTCAATTAAAGATACATTAAGAATAGCTCATAGGACTGGGTTTTGTCAAAATCTGTGAAACTCTGAATTTTGAAGAACATTTGGAATTGAAAAATTTTGGACATATAAAATTGATATCACATGGGTTTTCAGCTTAAAAAAAGCTGTGAGAGATAAAAGCAGATACACCTGGCCTGCCTTTATTGTGTAGACCACTTGAATAGTTAGAATCAAGAGATTCAAATGGTTTTCATGTCGGAATCCATGGGTAAGAAAGTAAAATGCTGAGGGGTGATAACCAGGCCCACAAAATGTTTCATAAAAATTTCAGGATAGTCCAATATCTGTTTCTTACGTGGTAGTTTACAGGTTCTTTTTCTTTAAAAAAGCCAATACAAACAGTTATTGCATTTGTCCCTATAAAGACCAGTGAGCCCATATTTTGTGACATGGGCAAGATCGTGATGGACGATTTTCGATGATTCTTTGCTTTTTTTGAAGGCAACGAAGATATTTCATTTGCGTTGATATTTGTTTTCCCGGCTGATTTCAAAAAAATTCTTTAGCTGGGGTGACGCTCGCAACACCTCACGGGCAGCCGATATAAGGCTGTCGACCTGCTCGTCGGCCAAATCAAAATTCGTCCCGATGTTGTTTAGATAGCGGCGTTTTGCCTTATCCTGAATTGCTTGAAAGCTCACTTCAACGAAATCCATTGTAACCGGTCGATCTGGCGTCGAAATCTGTTTAGCCCAAAGTTTAAAGGAAGAAGCTACAATATCCATGGTATCCGTGCTGTACCGGCCAATCTGGTCAGAGGTGATGGCCTCGATTACCTCGCTGAGACTTGGTGCGGTCCTTTCTAAAGTCCATTCCGACGCCGGGTTTGCGCTGGCGTTCACTGAAATAATGAGAATTTGTCGCACATCACTATGGTGGAGATCGGCAAAGGCTGAACGCGGGTCCCCTACCAGGTTTACAACGTTGTAAAAAGGGCGCAAACCGAGGTTGTCAGAGATGCCGCCGTCCACCAGGTGAAACCACGGCCGTTTTTTCTGGTTGAAGTATTCCACGAAACCGCGTGCTTCCATCTTTCTGGAGGAGGTAATCCCTTTTTCTTTCAGGGCATCTTTCAACCATGCGGGCGGTTCATATCCGCAGGTCCCGGCAAAGCTTTTGATGGTAATTGGAGAGAGAAGGACCGGGACAGCGGACGATGCTGCCACCGCGCGGGAAACCGGGTATGAATCGAGATCGGCGCAGATCATGTTGAATACCCAAGAGATGAAAGGGAAGCGTAACCCGGTGGCTAGGTCTGTGGAATTAATAACGATGAGCGGGGCGCCAGGTCGCTGTAAATCTGAAAAAGTGGTGTCGTTAAAAAGGATTTTGTCGTAGAGTGCGGCCGCAAGGTCAGATCGGCCGTAGGTGCCACTCATGAGCTTAAACCAGTTGACCGGATTCAAAACCTCAGCCAAGAGTTCTCCTTCCACGTTCTTTCGCAAAAAACGTTCCTCGTAATCACTAAAAATCTTGTTACCGTAAAGCCCGAAATAGGCTGCCGTAAAGCTGCCTCCCGAAACAGACGAGATCACGTCAACTTCCTGGAGCAAGGGCCGTGGGCCATTTTTGGTCACAACCTTCATGTGTGCGAGTTCTTGGAGAGCACCGTAAGCAAATGCGGCAGCACGGGTTCCTCCCCCCGAAAAAGCCAAAAAAACCAGTAGCTCCGGAGAACGTTCCCCAGAGAGTTGATCAACCATACGCTCATGCAGCGCCGGTTTCCATTGAGTGAGGGGCTTGTCGACTGCACTGAAATTTGCACATGCTGATATGGTCAAAACAAAGCTCAGAAGGCATGGGCGCCAGGCTCGAAACAGGTGCTTCAACACGATGTCCTCCTCAATATTACGTACGTCTTCAGATCCTTTGGGACAAGATCGGCATTTTGTTAACAAACATTTTCCCTGAATATTGCCAGTTTAATCAGCGCATCACGTAGGGGTTACAACCCCATGTTCATGCGCCTTCTGTTGCGCATGGTTTGTTCTTTGACCAAGTTTCTGGTCCTGAGAATCATTCCTGTTCTCCCGTATCATAAATCGGTCGGGGTGAGGTTGTCAAACGACTTGTGCACGCCCTGGTGGTTATAGTATTGCACAAACTCGCTGAGCTTGCGCTCCAACTGGCAGGGTAAATTAATGATCGAGGTTAATGGCGTTTTTCATGAAACGGTGATAGCGCTCAATCTTGTCTTGGGTCATAGGGTGATATATGAGGGCATCCGCATGTCCCTAAATAGTTTGGGTTCGGCTCTTTTCGATAACGCATAAAAGTCATAAATAATAGTAGGTTGGGTCATCCA
>CAYOWC010000098.1:0-14743 GCA_964407525.1 uncultured Desulfobacteraceae bacterium
CTACGGCCGGAGACGTGTTTTGTGAAGTTCCTCCTGAAGTCTTTCTATATCGATAAGCATGGATATCTCGCCATTTTCCATGACTCCAATCCCGGCGAAAATTTTTGCCTTTGCCAGAAGTTCACCCACCGGCATTGCCATTAAGGGTGTATTTCCTATCACCGAGTCGACTGCAAATCTCATTCCAGCAGAATCAGAATTCGAGGCAGTCTCATCTTCCGGGCTCTTCAGCCGTACAATATGGGAAGGTTTCCCGGTAGCCTGCCCAATACAGAGGAAATCCTTCAGCGGTTCAAGCGATCCTCTCTTTTCCGTGCTTCCCGGGGCGGTGGCACTTTCTATCCTTTCTATCCGTGTTGTGGGGATAGAGAGTGTATAAGGTCCCAAGGTGAAGATGAATGCGTCGATGACGGAAAGGAACAGGGGGAACTGCATGACGAATTGTGTGCCTTTGAAAGGCGTTGAAGAAACCTCTATGCTTCCACCCAGGTTTTGGATGGTACGGACAACCACGTCCATGCCGATTCCTCTTCCTGCAAGGGTAGTTGCTTCCTCTGCGGTAGAAAAACCTGGGAGAAATATGGATTGCAAGAGCTCATTTTCGGACAGTCCGGAGAGGTCACTGTCTTTCATGGATCTCTTCTCTTTTAAAAATCGCCTGATAGCGGCCTGATCAATTCCCCTGCCATCATCCTCAATTTTCAGCAGGAGTTTATTTTCCTTTCTTTCCGCTTTCAGGAGGATTCTTCCTTCCGGGTCCTTTCCGGCTTTCGACCTTTCTTCAGGGTCTTCAATGCCATGGGCGATGAAATTTCTCATCAGATGCATGAAAGGTTCTCTCAACTGATTCATGAGGGCGATATCCACCAGGAGTTCCCCTCCTACGGTCTCCATTCTTGCTTCTTTCCGGTGTTTCCTTGCAAGATCCCGTACGGTTTTGTCGAACAGCCCCGCAAAATCTCCTACGGGCGCCAGCCTGAGCAGGGCCAGGCGCAGATAGAGCTCCTTTAGCATGGCATTGCAATGATCTACCCAGTTCCGAAGGCCTGAGGGTATTTGGCCCCCAGCCAGACGCGGGAGGGATTTTTCGAGTTGTATGATTTCCTGTGAGCGCCCAAGGAGCTCTTCTATTACAGAATATGTTACACGAACATGGTCAATTCCCTTGGGGGAATGAACCACAATATTTTCATTCCCTTCCGGAACCTCAATACGATCCTGAGACGGTTCTTTTTGGAACCGGGCAACCAGGTCTTCTCTTTGTTTTTTTTGCTCGGGAGAAACATCTTCTCCCCAGCTGCCCACAAGAACAGAAAGAATGTCTACGCCTTCGAACAGGGACTGTACGTCATCTTTACCCGCTGTACATGCGCCCTGCTGGAATTGCTTGCACCAATCCTCCATGAGGTGACACAGGGAGGAGATATTCTCCATGCTTAATGCCCTGGCCATCCCTTTGATAGAGTGAATTTTTCCGTGAATCTGCTCCCACAGTCCATGGTTGACACGGTCCTTCTCCACGGAGATTAACAGGGGACCAAGATCTTCGAGATATTTCTTTGATTCCTGAGCAAATATGTTCTTATATTTGGCAAGGTCCATAAGGTAACTCAGACAACATTTTCCAGACACCTTCGGGCGTGATAATTTCTATGGTTTTTCCTTCGAAGGTCAATTTCTCCGGTTCGTTGTTGTTTTCTTTTAGTGACTTCAATCCAATAATTTCATCGGCAGCCAGGGCAATCCCTTTCTGGTTCCACTTGAGCAATATTTTCAGAGCTGATTTGCTTTTCACGGCCTTTTCTTTTTTTATGATTACCCCAAGATCCGCTACTTCAAAAAGCTCCCCTCTGTGATAAATCAATCCTGTATAACCGGGGGGAGCCAAGGGGACAGGGGCAATGGCAACGTCATCTACAACCTGCCGGATGAATTCTATTTCAATCCCGAGGTAGAGGCCGGATCTTTTGAAAACGAGGGTTTCCATCCTCAGTTACCCGGGAGTTTAAACCGTTTTTGAGTCTTTAGCATTTTGTCCGATAATGTTTCTAAGGTTTTTATTTCATTTACAATTCTTTTCAAATCCTCTTCCTGGCCTTTGGTTCCAATGGTTGTTTTCTGTGTCAGGACAAAATTCTCCCGTGCGAGGACTGAAAGCTCATGGAAGTGCCCCTGGATTCCTTTCATCTGGTTCACTTGCTCAATGGTCAACTTTTCAACTTCTCCCACTTCAGAAAAAATGTCCCTTACCCCTGATAGTGTATCCTCAAAAGTTGACACGATGCTGCGAATGGTTTCACGCCCTTTGGCGATACTCTCCTCGCTTTTCTCCAGCGATTCGATAGCAGCGATCTTATTCTTGAAAACGTTTTCCACGATCCTTCCTATTTCTTTGGTGGATTGTCGGGAGTTTTCAGATATGGCCCGGATTTCGTTGGCTACGAGAGCAAAACCTTTACCCGATTCTCCCGCCCTGGTGGCTTCTATGGACGCATTGAGGGAAAGAAGATCCGTTTTTTGGGAAAGTTCGTCCATCACACTGACAACTGTCTTAATCTTTTCCATTTCTCTTGACAGCCTGTGTACCGGTTCAGCATATTCGGCCATCTGTTTGAGAACGCCATCCAGGTATTTCAATGTTTCCCTTGCACTTTTTTCTCCAGCTTCGCTTTTGGATTGGGCTTCGGCTATTTTCGATACGGTTTGTGCTGATTTTTTGACCATTTCGTCCATTCGCTCCAGCCCTTTGTCAACAATGATGGCTGTTTTCTGAACGATCATGGTCTGATCTTCCGATCCCCTGGCAATTGTAGATGCCGCTTCATCGATTTCGTGGCTTTTGGAAAGAACTTCCCCGATAAGCCCGGCAAGGTGTTTGTTTGTCTGCTGAACCTGGGTTGCGACCTGGTTCATTTCTGACAATATGACTCGCAGGTCGTTGACCATTTTTGCGAAGACTTCTTCGAGATCACGGATCTCATCGTGGGAATCCATTGAAATTTCTTTCGAGAGATCCCCTCCGCTAATTTCCGTGGCCACATTGCTGAGACGCTGCAGGCGTTTTACAATCGACTCGGAAAACATGCTTCCGAAAATAATTCCCGAAGCTAGAGCCATGGCTGCCGATATGGCCTGTGCCAGATAAAAATCCTTGCTCCAGAAGTTTACAAAACCCACAACCGACAGGAGTATTAAGAGAAATGCCAGGAAACTAAGGATAAGCTTGTTTTTTATGCTTGTTCTTCCCATTGATTCAGGTCCTCCATCGCAATAATCCATCCTTCTATATTGTCATTTAATCTCAAAATCGAAAAAACCAGGCCAACTCTTCGGAATCCGATGATCACGTCATGATGTACTTTTTTCAGCTTCTGGTTCTGTGCTACGGCCTTGAGTTTTGTTATGATTGCAGATTTTTCCTGTGAGGGAAACAGGTGGGTTATGGGGTTGTTCAGTATGTCCTGTATGGGTCTGCCAGTCAGTTCAACCACCATGGGATTACAGTTAATGACCTTTGCATCCCGATCCACCACGAGAATGCCCACCCCGATATGATTAACGATTGCCCTTTCAAAACTTAATGTCTCCACCAGTTCAGAGGTCGTTGACCGCGGGTGAAGATTTCCAGTCGCATAAAAATTTGTGCCTATGCCATTGGTCTGGTTCTGGCCCTCCAGTTTGTCCAACAATCGATCAACCTGTTCTGACATGTGTTCCAGAGGTCCTTTGGCAAAATAAAAATCCGCCCCTATTTCCTCTATTTCCTCTCCACGTTCAATGAAGGTACTTGAAACGGCAACGATCGGGAACGAGTGATCCGGGAATCTTTCCCGAATAAATCGAATAACCGTTGGCCCATCAATTTTGGGCATGATGACGTCCAGAAACAGAACATCGACAGGTCCTTCTTTCAGCTTTGTTATGGCTTCTTTCCCATCATACCCTTTGATGACTGTATACCCTCTTTTCTCAAGAGCCTCCCCGAGAAATTCCACAAAAAAGAAGTCATTATCAATGACCATACCAATCTTTGACATTTTTTTCACTGCCTCCGGAAATTAGGCACTCAATCAATACAAACCCTGCGGACTTCTTTTATATCGGTCAGTCCGTTGAACACTTTACGGATACCGTCCTGTTTGAGAGTGGTCATTCCGTCTTCCACAGACTGAATAAACAGTTCCTCGGTGGATGCGGCCTTCTTGATTAATTTTTTAATTGCAGGAGTTCCTTCCAGCAATTCGTGAATACCCATACGTCCTTTGTATCCTGTTCCGGAGCAGGTTTCACATCCAGCGCGTCTGTAAAGAGTTAATTCGGAATTATATTCTATTCCTGTTTCCTTGAAACGGTCCCTGCCGTACTGGTCGATGATTTCATCGAATTCCTCCCGCGAGGGACTATATTTCGCTTTGCAACTTGTACACAATTTCCTTACAAGGCGCTGTGCCAGAACACCGAGAATGGCGTCAGAGAAATTTAGGGGGTTCAGCCCCATGTCCAGCAGCCTGGTTACCGTTTCGGGAGCGCTGTTGGTGTGGAGGGTAGACAGGACGAGGTGCCCGGTCAATGAAGCTTCGATCCCTATGGAGGCGGTTTCGTGATCACGCATTTCGCCTATCATGATGACGTCCGGGTCCGCCCGCAGGAAGGACCGCATGACTCTTGCAAAATCCAGTCCTATCTTGGGTTTGACTTCCACCTGTCTCAGGCCTGCCTGCGTGATTTCGACGGGGTCTTCAGCTGTCCATATTTTAATACCCGGACTGTTGATATGACCCAGAGCAGAATGGAGGGTGGTTGTTTTTCCCGAACCGGTTGGTCCAACAGCCAATATCATCCCGTAGGGTTGAGTGAGGACCTTTTTCATTATTCTCTCATTACGTTCATTTAATCCCATGTCGGAGAGTTTTAGAGCTCCGGCTTTTGCGAGAATCCTCAAAACGGCATCTTCCTGATTATCAGCGGTGGGGATGGTCGCCATGCGTAACTCGAAAGTGGGGACGCCTTTACGTCTGAATTTGATTTTTCCGTCCTGGGGTAGACGTTTTTCGGCAATGTCCAGACCGGCCATGATTTTAAGCCTTGAAAGAATCCCTTTTGCCATGGAATTGGGAACGCCGGCATATTCCTGGCATACGCCGTCGAGTCTGAAACGGATGGAAGTCTTTTTTGCGATCAGCGACGGTTCCACATGAATGTCTGAGACGCCTTTCCTGTATGCCGCTACAATGATCTGGTCTACGAGTTTTACTACCTGGCTGGATTCCTCGTCTACCAGATCCTCTTCTCGTTCTTCTTCTTCGTCCTCCATTTCAAAAGTGACGTCAGGAATCATATCCAGTTCATCAATCATATCTTTGACGGAATCTTCCGACTTCCTTTCAAAGAAATGGGTAATAAACTGTTCGATGTCCTCCTTCGTGCCTACAGTGAAAAGGGCTTTTTTGGTCTTGATGAGGGCACGGATCTGCCCTGTTTTCCGTAGATCTCCGGGGTTGTCAATGATAATTTCAACCCCTTCCTTGCTCCAGCTCAATGGTACCCAGAGGTCGTGGAGCAGAAAAGCCTTTTGGAGTCCGCCTATCAGCTCAATGGGCACGGGCAGATTTGAATCAAAACTCCTGAAAGGGCATCCGTAGTAAAGAGAAAGTGACTTCCCGACATCTTCTTTACGCAATTTGAAATGGTTTGCGAGAACAAATTCCACGCTTTTCTGCATTTTTTTTGAAAGTACCAATGCCTGCTGCAGGTTTTCACGGGTCAGAATCCCCTTAAGAAGCAGGTAACTGTACCTGTTTCTGGAAGACAGTTTTGAAATGATATGATCGATTTTCCCTTTGATCTGTTTGTTCTGGGGGTCTGCTTTTTCTGCCGCCTCAAACAGTTCCAGGGCGAGTTCCAGCTGCCCGCCTTTCTCCATTTCGAGCCCTAAAAAATATTTGACGCCGGCCATTCTTCCCGCATTCAAAGTTTGTTTCCCGACGGCATCGTTTATTCGTTTCAGGGTATCTTGTGGAGTTTTGCTATTGGAGAGGCATCCCAGAAGTCCCGGGATTATTTTGGACAAAGGAAAGTTGCATTCAAAAAGACGGCTATATTCTTCGACAGCAGCGTTGACCATCCCCAGTTCTCGCAATGAATCTGCATTTTTCAGGATTCCTGCAGCACTGTTTGGGACTTGTTGATCCACTTTCGAACCTGGATGTCCTGTGGGGGCAGTCACCTTTTCGTTTCCCATAGTATCTGATCTATGGTTCAGCATACCTGCTTTTTCATCGCCTGTCATCAATGCCAACTCTCCCTGATATGGTTCTCCTGTGCACGGCAAACCGTTATTCTATCAAATGGCGATTCACCGTACCAAATTAGAAAAAAGAGTGGAAAGTGTCAAGGATTTAGGAAGAGAATACATCGGGAACGTTCAGCCGTTCATGAGTTGTACAAGAGTGTTATCTGGAAAATAATCAATAATATTTAAACATCCATAATCTTGTTGAATATGGAATATTTTTGAAAGATCCAGACTCAGTGCATGAGAGAGGATGACACGATTTACGGCGCCATGGGCCACAATAGCAATATTTCCGCTTTCATGCCTGGAGAGAATGTTTTCAAAAGCCTCCATGATCCTCTTGGAGAATACGGCGACGGATTCACCGTTTCCAGGCGCCGCAAAATTGACAATGTCTTTCTGCCGTCTGTCCAACTCCTCAGGAAAATTGGATCGGATTTCCGATAAGGTCATTCCCTCCCAATCTCCAAAATGCATTTCCCGCATCTTTTCAATGGAATGGATGGGCACATTATGGTGGGTAGCAATGATCTGTGCGCCTATGGAAGCCCTTTGGAGATCACTGGAGTAGATGCCTCCAAGCTCAACCAGTCGAAGCCTTTCCGCCATCTGTTTCATCTGCATGATGCCTACGTCGGTTAAGCCGATATCTGTGTGACCACAGACCGGGAAATTTTCATGGCCGACCACCTGACCGTGTCGAATAAGGTAGACTTTATGCGATTTTTCCATGCTTTAAATTATAGACCATGAGACAGTCTCTGTCATCAAAAAAGAAGGGCTTGGTTCTAACTTCGCCCAATTGATACGATCATCCAAAAATACGTACGAAAACAACTTTAATAGTCGACGTTAGGACCAAGCCCAAAAAGAAAGTTGAGGATTTTTTCACTTTCTGGTATAAAATTTTTTATTTCAGATATTATTAACCGTGAGGAGGATAAGACTATGACAGACAATATTACGTCGGATGAAACCTTGGATTGCAAAGGGTTGAGCTGCCCCATGCCGATTCTCAAAACAAAAAAGGCCATTGGAAAGATGCATTCAGGACAGATTATTGAAGTACTCAGCACTGATCCGGGAACGAAAAATGATCTTCCTGCATTTGCCAAGAGAGGAGGACATGAATATCTTGGTGAGAAAGAGGACGAAGGGTTTAGCCGGTTCTTTATCAAAGTAAAATAGTCTGTGAGCGAAGCTCCAGGATTACCACATGGAGGTGGAAAAAACTTATGGCTGCATCTTTGGGAATTTTCATAACTTCGGACAAGCACTTAGATAAGGTCATTGAACTCTGTAAAGCCGCAAAAGAGAAGGGAGTGGATGCAACTCTTTTTTTCAGCCATTTCGGAACCTTGTTGACCCAGGATCCTCGGTTTGGAGAGCTGGAAGGTTTGGGGAAACTGGCACTCTGTAATGTGGGGTTTGAAAGTCACGGATTGAAACCTCCGGTCACAGGTATTGGAGAAAAGGACTATGGTACCCAGGCCAGAAACGGTGAAATGATAGAAGACTGCGATCGCTATGTCGTATTTTGAGGGGAGAGGTACGGAATGGAAGACATAAAACACGTGGCTTTTTTGATCCGCAAAAAAGAGGATCTCTGGGAAGGATCCCGATCTACTCTTGGGTTGGCGGTTGAAAATTTCTATTCTTATATGTTTGTTCTCAATGTTGAAGTGGATATGACCGATGCCTACAAGGAAAATCTTGAATGGCTTGAAGATATGGAATGTGAATACTATTCCAATAACAAGGTCAATGTGGAACAAAACGGGTTCCAATATATGAGTCTCGAAGATATTGGTGAGAAGCTGAAAGAGATGGATCTTATCATCCCTTTTGGAGGTGCATCATGAAAACTCTGTTTGTATTTAAAACTGAGCCTGATGAGACCACAAAGGCTCTGGAAGAAATCGCTTCCAAAGGAGAAGAGGTCACCCGGTTTTCTCTTTATCAGGAAGATACTGATTATGGGAAATTGGTCGATCTTATTTTTGAGAACGAAAAGGTCGTCTGCTGGTGGTAGTCAATCATTGCAAAAAAAAGCCCTCTGTCTTGCGACAGAGGGCTTTTTGGTTTTCATGTCCTATAATTTAAAACAAAATCTCACCTGGAGTTGTTCTCTACCAGTCTTGTTCTGCGTCCAGATCGATTTCATCCCTTTCGTACTGGGCGTCCCGCAGTTTGTTGGCTTCCTTGACCTCTTCTTCACTCCACGGTTCCACAACCAGGGAATCCGCTACCAGTTCCCAGAGGTATTTGGTTTCGACATCCAGACCAAACTCCGGTGTGATTGCCTTCATGATCTGATCTCGGCAGTTGTGGCAGGGCGCGACGACCATTTTTGCCTTGGTGTCCATGATCTGTTTTGCCTTGACACGTCCGTAATAGATCCTCTCGGCATCATACGGCATGGCCCAGGCACCTCCCCCTGCCCCGCAGCAAAAATTGTTCATGCGATTGGGGTGCATCTCTACATAGTTGTCGCAGCACTGCTGGGTAATCCATCGCGGTTCCTCAAAAAAGGCTTCTCCAAACGCCTTCATGCTCTTACGACCGTAATTACAGGGGTCATGCACGGTAGTAAGTTCTTCGTGGATGGTTTTATCCAGCTTTATTCTTCCTTCCTTAATATACTGTTCCAGCAGCTGGTGAACAGATACGATATTGTATTTTTCAAAAACTTCGGGGTACCACGTTTGCAGACCAAGCCTGGTCGCATAGTAGGCATGGCCTCATTCGGGTAGGAGGAGCGTTTTGCACTCCAGCCTCTCCAAGTGGTTGACAATCCGGCCCACGAGCGTTTTCATGGACTCATCGTCTCCGGAAAAAAGTCCCCAGTTGACACCTTCCCATTCCGTGGATGGAATAGTCCAGTCTTCTTTGGCTGCGTAAAATATCCGCCACCAAAACTTCATGTCGTCCGGCTCCCCAAATGGTTCTTTTGAGTTTACGGTTACCAGAACATTGGCGCCCTTTTTATCCACAGGTGCGTAGAATCCCGGTAAACCTTCATCTTCATCCATCTCTTTGGAGAGATCAGCGAGAAGAAAAAGGAAATCATCCTTTGGAATCCCAAGGTTGTTTCCCCTCTCCAGGTCCATTACCACACCCTTGTGGATGGGGCCCGGCACTTTATCCCGTGGGCGAAGGGTTCGCGCCCGCCGCAGCATTTTCAGGATTTCCACTCCCTGGGGACAGGCGTATTCGCACCTTCCGCAAAGGGTACAGATCCACGGGAATCGTGAATCGATCAGCTCCTGCTCCAGACCAAGGGCAGCCATGCGGACGGCTTTTCTCGGATCAAGGCCGTCTACTCCTGTGATAGGGCACCCCCCCGCACAGGTACCGCATGTAAAGCATACATCGGCCCACTCCGGAGCAATTCTCAATTTGCTCTCTTTCCGATTTATGGTCAACGGTTCCATCAAATAACCTCCTAACTGTTTCTTAAAGCCTGTCTTTTTTATTAAATTCTTCTCTGTTTATGAGGTTTGGAAATAAATGTCAATGAGTAAAATAATAAAATCACTTTCTTCTTCCATTTTAGGGAAAATGTATTGCCAAAATGGTTATTGTGCTATATAAGGTCGCATCCAAAAAAGTATGTGTGAATGTTTTCACTTGAATAAGGTCAGTACGTTTAACTATCTGAGGGAGGTTTGTTTTATGGATTTTGCACTTAGCGACGAGCTGCAGATGCTTAAGGAGATGGCGAGAGACTTTGCCGATGAGAAAATAGCTCCTTTTGCTGATGAATGGGATGAGAAACATTATTTTCCCTATGAAGAAGTGATCAAGCCGATGGGTGAACTGGGTTTTTTCGGTACCGTAATTCCAGAGGAATACGGCGGGAACGAAATGGGATGGCTGGCGGCAATGATCCTTACGGAAGAGATGGCAAGGGCATCCAGTTCCGTCAGAGTGCAGATTAATATGCAGGCCTTAGGGTGCGCCTTTACCATCTTTCGATACGGTACAGACGAACTGAAGAAAAAATATGTTCCGAAACTGGTCAGTGCTGAGTATGTCGGTGGTTTCGGCATTACCGAACCTAATGCCGGTTCCGATGTCATGGCCATGAAAACCACAGCGGAAGACAAGGGAGATCACTGGCTGCTGAATGGGTCAAAGACCTGGATATCCAATGCCAGCGCAGCGGATGCCATTGTCTGCTATGCCTATACGGACAAAGAAGCAAGGGGGAGGGGGCTTTCGGCTTTTGTCGTTGAGACCAAGAATTTTAACGGGATTACAACGACTGATCTGGACAAATTAGGGACCCGATCAACCCCCACGGGAGAGGTTTACCTCGAAGATACGAAGGTCCCCAAGGAAAATATTTTAGGCAAGCCCGGGGATGGGGCCAAGATTGTTTTCGGATCTCTCAACCAGTCCCGCCTTTCCGCTGCAGCAGGCGGCGTTGGTCTGGCACAGGCCTGTTTGGACACCGTGACGGATTATTGTAAAGAGAGAGAACAGTTTGGCCAGTCCGTGGGACAGTTCCAGATGAATCAGGACCTGGTAGCTCAGGTAACCGCGGAAATCGAGGCGGCCCGATTGATTGTGTACAAGGCGGCCTGGCAGAAAGACCAGGGGCAGCTGGGAAATACCCTTGAGGTTGCGACTGCAAAATATCTGGCCGGCGAAATAGCTGCCAAGGCATCTCAGATGGCTATGAGAATCATGGGAGCCTACGGCTACTCCACGGAATATCCGGTTGCCAGATTTTACAGAGATGCCCCTCCCTATTATATGGTGGAGGGTTCTGCCAATATCTGCAAGTGGATTATTGCCCTGGATCAATTGGGAATCAGGAAAGCAAACAGGTAAAAAGTGTGGTCCCTTAAAACAGCACGGAGGAATAAATGAAGCCGTATTTTGAAGAAATGACTCCTTTTGGTAAGGCGCTTACGGATAAGCAAAAGGAGGATACCAGAGAAAACGTTCAGAATATCAACGAAGTGGAGAAACTGGTGGCCGCTGCGGCGGATGCCGTGAAAAACGCGGGCATACCGGCGGAAATCATAAAAAAAAGAGGTCAGTTAACCGTATGGGAAAGGATCGAATACCTTATAGATCCCGGAACCTGGTGCCCTCTTCATACGTTGTTGAACCCCCAGTTTAATGATGAGGGGACCACGGGCGTCATTGATGGTCTGGCCCAGATCAATGGCAAATGGACCGTAGTTGTAGGGTTTGACAACAAGGTCATGGCGGGGGCCTGGATTGCGGGACAGGCGGACAATCAGCTCCGGGTGACCGATATGGCGAAAAGACTTCACATTCCGTTGGTATGGTTAGTCAACTGCAGCGGCGTAAAACTTCCGGAACAGCATGAAGTGTATGCTGGCAGGCGAGGAAACGGAACCACATTCTTTCGCCATGCGGAATTGGAAAAAATGGGAATTCCCATCTTGGCAGGTATTTACGGAACCAACCCGGCCGGTGGGGGATACCAGGGAATCAGTCCTACGATCCTTCTGGCGCATAAAGATGCCAATATCGCCGTTGGTGGTGGTGGTATCGTGAGCGGCATGAGCCCCAAAGGTGGTTTTGATGAAGCAGGCGCTGAACAGTTAATCGAGGCAACACGTCATTTCAAACAGGTTCCTCCGGGGAGTGTGCCTATCCATTTCAATTCTACCGGCTTTTTTAAGGAAGTGTATGAAACCGAAAAGGGCGTTCTGGATGGCCTCAAGAAATATGTGGATATGATGCCTGCCTATGACCCGAATTTTTTCCGGGTTGCGGAGCCTAAAGAACCTAAATTTGCAGGAGAAGATATCAACCACATTGTGGCATTTAACCAGAAGCGAAGCTACAATCTGGACGAGACGTTCGCGCGCCTCTTTGACAATAGCGAGCATATGGAGTTCAGGCCTGGATATGGCCCCGAAGTCTATACAGGGCTGGCCAAGATCAACGGCTTTCTGGTTGGTTTTATTGGAAACCGTCAGGGGTTTTTAGGGGCGAAATACCCTGAATATGCACCCTATCCGGGGATTGGTGGAAAGCTTTACCGCCAGGGTTTGATCAAGATGAACGAGTTTGTTACCCTCTGCGGCAGGGACAGGGTGCCCATGGTATGGTTTCAGGATACATCCGGGATCGACGTGGGTGATATTGCTGAAAAACAGGAACTGTTAGGCCTCGGCCAGTCTCTCATCTATTCCATAGAGCAGACAGACGTTCCCCAGATATGTATTGTCCTCAGGAAAGGAACCGCCGCTGCACATTATGTCATGGGCGGTCCTACAGCTAACAATCACAATGCTTTTACCCTTGGAACCCCAACCACGGAAATTCAGGTGATGCATGGGGAAACGGCCGCCGCCGCCGCATTTGCAAGAAGGTTGGTGAAGGAAAAAGATGCAGGAAAGCCACTGGGGCCGGTTATTGACAAGATGAACAATCTTGCCAAAGAATATTACGAGAACTCGAGGCCTATCTATTGCGCCAACAGGGGCTTTGTTGACGAAATTGTCTCTTTTCCGGATATCAGGAAGTATCTTGTAGCCTTTGCCGGCTGTGCTTACCAGAATCCCACATCCATTTGCCCCCAACACCATATGATGATTCCGAGAATTATCAAGGGATAAGGGTCCGTTTATTGTTTGCAGTTGTCGGTTCGCGGTTGAAAACTGTGAACCGGCAACCTTGAACGGTTGTTGGCTAAAATGGCACGAGTGTGACCATAAGCAAGGTCACGCTCGTGCCATTTTTCTATATGTGAACATCCAGTTTGTGTAGGTTGGGGTGAGGTACGAACCCCAACATTTTCTGGTTTATCATCGTTTTGTATTGGGGTTCATGCTTCACCCCAACCTAAGGACTTCAAGTCAGAATGAAGAACGAAAGAGCAGAGGCCCCTGAACTGTCATTTTTTCGACAATGCTAGGCGAAATTCATTTACGGCTGCTGATTTATGGTTACTGTAGAACCGGATTCTGCATGAAATCCGTTTCCGACATTCACCGTCGGTCCGGTAAAAGTAGCCGAGGCCCCGTTTTCAACGATCACCGTCCCTGTTACTGTGATGGATCCGGTGGCTGTAAAAGTAGCTGTGGTGCCGTTTTGAAAGGTTACGTCAGGACCTATGATTATATTGGAAAGTTCGCTACATGTACAGGTTTCGCCCGCGGGATAGATTTCACCTGTTATATTACTACTGCAAGGAGGGCATGGGGCGGGTGGGTCGGGTGCGGCAGCAAGCTGGATTACGGTAACACCTATGTGTTGCATGGGTGCCAGGGGTGGTTCTGAATAAGCACCACCCCAGGTCATCTCGTGATCAGAGTAATCCCAGGTATTATGGATGTAAATAATCGATCCGGTATCATTATATCCGTACCCTAATACGTCGTGGCCCCATAAATGAATGAAGACGGGGCGACCGGCGTCAATTTCAGTTTTGAATTGATCGAAAGTAAACCCCGCTTGTATCCCATTATAGCCAAAAATGTACTGAGAAAAATTCGCATCTACCGTATAGCCCCGGGACTCTGCAAAAAGCCGCAACCCGTGACAACCATCACGACTGCTACCGCCTGTAAAATCGGAAAGGGGGGCGTTGGATGGATCATAATAAAAGCTTGTTGAGCCGTCATAGTTGCCTTCCCCGGACTGGTTGGTTCCCATATAATCGCCCGTACATTCTCCATGGGTATGCTGGGTCCAGCTCCCTATGTAAGGATCTGTTCTCGGTGGAAGTGAATAGTCGGGAGTAGAGTTTATCCAGTAATCATCCACGTGTCCCTTGATTGCTCTACCGTCAAGACCATCACGCGTGGCACTGAGGGGACATAAAGCCCTTGTTTCACCATTAACTTCAGCGGTGCCCCACGTGGCGTTCGTCATGGGAAATACCCCGCTATTGGTGGGACCGCCATACATGTTGGAGTAGCCGGTGTTGTCGTAATACCCGAACAACATGGCTCCGCATGTTGCCGAGCATCCAAAGCTCCAGCTCAGGGCAGGTACATTCGAAATGGTACTTATTCCGGCGGCTTTGTCGGGTTCGGGAACTACCACTGTCTGCCGTTTCAAATCCTTCGGGGGGTTCGGTGGACTCGGTACGATAACTTTGTCAATGGTTTTTCCGTCCTTGACAAATCTATCTACAAGGTATGGGTTCGTTGAACGGATGCCATATCGATTTAAAGGGATCTCTTTGTTTTCCGGTTCTTCCGCAATGGCGGGTTGAATCAGAAAAGTAAGCGCCAGGAAGCACACTGCCAAACAGCAAAAGAAATTTTTCCATATTGTAGACATTGCCTGAATCCTCGAGTGATATGTTGTTTTTCGATTATTTGAAACGGGGAGCCTTGATGAATTCGTGAAAAGTCAGAATTCATCCGCTTTCGTCATTCCCGCGAGGCGGGAATCCAGGTAAGCGAGCTTGCGAGACTCCGGGTAAGCGAGCTTGCGAGACTCCGGGTA
>CAYOWC010000099.1:0-14690 GCA_964407525.1 uncultured Desulfobacteraceae bacterium
GTTATCAGGGGAATCAGCCAGACCAGCGAAATCCCTCTTTTCTCCTTGATTTCAGGTTCGGGTAAACTGCGTTCTAATTGAGGATCTATCATGTCAACCTTCCAGAGTTATCCCAGATCAGCCTGGGGTCAAAACTACTTGCTGCAAACATGGTAATCACAACCACGCCACCGAAAAATACCACGCCAATACCGGGCCGGATACTGGACAGCGCGCCCAGATTGACCAGCCCTGCCAGAATGGCCACCACGTAAATGTCAACCATGGACCACGCCCCTATCACTTCTGTAACCCGAAACAAAAGGGTCCGATCCCGTGTACGCCATGGGGTCTTTCTTTGGATTGAAATCAGCAAACAGGACAATACAATGAGTTTTAAAACCGGTACAATGATACTGGCAAAAAAAATGATAAGGCCCAATACCCACATCCCGCCATCGATCAAATGAACCACCCCCCCTAGAATGGTACTGGGATACACCTGTCCAAATTGGATTACAGTCATAACAGGGTAGATGTTGGCCGGGATGAATAACAAAACGGCAGAAAAGATGAGGGCCCAGGTCCGTTCTATACTATTGGTTTTGCGGCTGTGAACCAGGGTTTTACACCGGGGGCAATGGCCTTGGGAGGACATTTCCGGCACAAGGAGAGCGCAGGTATGACAACAGATCAAGCCCTGGGCACGGGCAGTTGCCCCACGGTTTGCCGTTTCAAGATCAGTGGAAACCGATGCCCCTGAATCAGGCATTTTTGACTCATAGGTTTCAAGTTTACGAGTCTGTTCCCCAAATTCCGTAGGGTTCCAGAGTGCAAAAGGGTCCAGGCTGACATGGGCTGCCGCCATTACCACCATAAGTCCTACAAAGGAAAACAGGGAAATACCGGGGATGATGGTCGCAAGATCCAGTAGCTTGACAAAAGAGATCAGGACTCCGAGCATAAAAACCGAGACAAGGCTCCAGGGCTTTATCGCCCTCACCATACGATAAACCAAGGACATCTTCCAGGGCCGGTATCCCAATTTAATGGGCAAGAGAATGTAGAGCATTCCTGAAATAGTGAACAAAGGGAAGAGGAAACTGGTGATCAGCACCAAAAGTCCCACCTCCCCCATGCCCAGGCGATAGAGCATCAGGGCACCGGATAAAAAATAATTCTCAACGAAACGGCCACCGATCTCAAGGGATAAAAAGGGAAACGCATTGGCCATAACAAAAAGCATGAAAGCCGCCAGATTCAGGGCTAATGCCTTCTCAATGCTATTGGGTGTGGATTGATACAACAAAGCCCCGCAGCGTGTGCAGAGTGCCTTGCCCCCTTTGGAAAGAGGTTTGATCACATGGATAAAATCGCATTCATGACAGGCAATCAGTTCCCTGCCTGCAGTTTTGACATGGGAAACATCCGCCGAATTTTCTTCCATAGTCATAAAACCATTTGCTAACCGTATTCACTGAAGGTGTCTGTATTCAGGTTCTGAAAGGGTGTTAAAACAATTCAGCGACAATGCCATAAAGGTTGTTACCCATACATGAGAAGACCTCTATAAAAGAGTAAAAATTTCAGCGCGGAATTCACTTTCTTTAACGAGGCTTTCTAATAAACCTTCAGGTTATCAAAGCCATCATCAGAAAACAACTCAAAAAAAATTATCGGAACTGAAAACGACTGGCGGGGCACAAAAAAAGGCAGAACACTGAAAAAGTATTGGATGAAGTGGAGATAAAATTAAGTTAATGCACTTTATGCATTGTTTACCAGGGCCTGATCACCGTGTATCTGCCGAAGGGAATGGAAGCGACCTGGGCATCATTTCCGCATTTTTCCATCGCCTCCGCGTAGGCGTCATCCAGGGACTCAAAAGCCCTGAAGCCAATGTCTTCGCACACGGCCAGGTTTTCCTTTGCAGTAACCAGCCAGACCTCCTTTTTGCACATCACTTCGTATATCTTGTACCAGACGCACCCTAACCAGAGTTGCTCCTCCCGGATTTTTCCCGCATAAAAATCTTTGATCGCTTTGACCCGCTTCTCTTCCGATGCAGGCAGATATTTTTTCATGATGTCCATAATAGCAAACCCGGATTTTCCGGCAAGGCCCGGAGACGGTGTTGCATGAATAATAACGCCGCCCTCTCTAACAACCGGATCACAGTTCACTGAAGCCCAACTGTTGTGAAGGTAAAGATTATGGGTAACGGTGGTGGTGCCCGTGATGGCAATATCAGCCTTCCTGTGACTGAGTTCAGGTACGGAAAAACGATAGATCCTGTCGTATTCTTTCACAGCCACCTTGTGGGAAAGAACAGGCGCCCCGGCATTCACATAGGTGATTCGCCCCCGGTTATCCACAATGACGTTGATACCCATATCAACTCCGACAATATCGAGGGCCTCATATTTATCCTCCTGCATGCGGCATTCGTTATTTCCCGGAATACAATCCGGCGCCAGAGACATGACGTGATTGATTTCGATGGTTTCATCTCCGGATACGGCTGGAATGATCATCCCGGATCCACCGTACCCCCACAGGGTAGCCTGGGTGGTGCTGATGGTAATCACCACATCCGCTTCTGCGACCACTTTGTGGACAAAGAGAGGTGTTCCAAAGGAGGTCACCCCCATATATCGATAGTTATCGGGCTTATCAAACTCGTTGTAAACAATAGGGATACCGCCATCCACCAGCTCATCTCCCAGTTTCTCGCGGATCACTTCGGGAGTCACGAGCCCCACTTTTCCACTTCCAATGGCAATGGCAATCTCACAACCCGCATCTCGGGCTTTCCTCACCAGGTCGGGAAGAATATCTTTAGCCGGTGCCGCACGGAACTGGTTTTCAGTAACAAAGGCAACTTTCTTGCCCCCTTTGATGAGTTCTGAAAATTTCTTACTCTCAATGGGGGCTTCCATGGCCTGCTCAACGGCTTTTTGAGGATCGGACAGGGGATCCGGTTCGTTGGGAATACTCTGGAACATGAGGTTTTTTTCAGGCACCTCCATTTCAAGGAAATCACCTGCTTTCTCTATGGTTTCATAGGGAATTCTTAAAACGGTCATTTTTTTACCTCCGAATTTTATCCCATCATGTGCGGCAGCCAGGTTACCAGCCACGGGTTAAACAGCAGTATGGCAATCGTAACAAAAAGTACCAGCAGAAACGGGATAGAACCTATAAATATTTCTTCAATACTGACCAGATCACCCAACGACCCTTTTACAACAAAAACGGACATCCCGAAAGGGGGAGTAACCAGCCCCGTTTCAATGGAAATGGTAGCAAGTATACCGAACCAGATAAGATTGATCTGCAGTGTCTCAAGCATGGGCAACATGATTGGGATGGAAATGACCAAAATAGATATGACATCAAGGAACGTGCCCATAAGCATCATAATGATCAGCATACCAACAATGATCAAGGTAGGATGGATTTGCAGCGTAGTCACCCATTGGCTTAAATCTGCCACCGCACCACTGATAGTAAGCATCCGCCCGAACATCTGGGCGCCGATAAAAAGAAGAAAGACGCTCGCCGTTGTAAAACCGGCATCCATTAATGTCGTTTTTAAATCTTTTATGTTAAATCGGCCTTTCAGGACCATAATCACCAAGGCACCTACGCATCCAACGGCGCCGGCCTCGGTGGGAGTGAACATCCCGGCATACATCCCGCCCAGAACCAGGACAACCAGGCCGCCAACGGACGACGCCCGGCCCAATGCCCTCACACGTTCGCCCCATCCCATTTTTTCAGGACGTTCAGGGCTCCCTAAAATTTTCGGGAAAAAACAGGCCATTATCATAATGGCGATGGAATAGTTGACGGTCAGCAACACACCTGGAACAATGCCGGCGATAAACAACCCACCCACAGATTCATTGGTGAGAATGCCGTAAATAATCAACATAATGCTCGGGGGAATCAACATTCCCAGGGCAGAGCTTCCCGCTACGCAACCAGTGCTGAATCTCGCACTGTATCCGAAGCGAAGCATCTGCGGTACGGCAATTTTGCTGAACACCGCAGCGGACGCAATGCTTACCCCGGTCACTGCAGCGAAAACCGCATTAGCCACTACAGTTACAATGCCCAACCCCCCTGGGAGTCTCCCAAACCAGGCAAACCCTGCATTATAAAGATCCCGACTTGCCCCGGACGCATTGGCGAAAAGTCCCATCAATACAAAAAGAGGAATCACGGCCAGGGCATAGTCAAAGGTGGCATAAAAAGGCCCCGTCCCCATTAGGCTGGCCGCAATCGAAAAATCCCCTACAATTAACCAGATACCTAAAACACTGGTAGCCAGAAGTGTCACTCCGATATGCACACCAAGGACAATAAGCGCTAACGCCAATACGATCATCATAATTGCGATGAAAACACCACTCATAATTCTTTCCTCTTACGGTGTTTTATGAGAACCCCCAGGTTTTTCAAAAAGTCCAGAAAACATTGAATCACCAAGAGACCGCTCCCGATCACCACAATAAAACGAGCAGGGTAAACAGGGACCTTTAATTGAACCCCATCAAATTCGCGCACGAGCCATGAATCCCAAGCAGCCTCCCAGGAAAATGCGCAAAGAGATGCAAAAACGGCGATTCCAATCAAAGCGGCCAGGATCTCACACCAAGCTCTGCCAACAGAAGAAAGACGGTCTATGATCAGCGTGGTCCGAATATGACGTTTTTGATTCATCGTATAGGCAATCCCCAGAAACACGATGGCCACAATGTAGCATTTTACTAATTCCGTTGTTCCTGGGATAGGGTGGTTGAAAATATAACGACCTGTTACATCACAAAAAACCCAAAGCGCCATCATGAAAATAACCAAAACGGAAATGAGATTTAAAGTGATCAACAGACCACTGTAACCCTTTTCCAAGACGCCTAGTAGTTTCAACATGAGAGACTCCTACCCTTCCTTTCCGATAAGACATTTGAGACAGATCCGGTTCTTCCGGAAAAATGCCGAAGTTCCGCTCATATTTTTGTGACTCGGCACAGGCCGGCCCTGAGTTCCGGAAAGCCGGAAATAGGGTCTTGTCTTTCGTCGTCGGTTAGAACGTTGGCATTGCCTTGGGTCCATCCCATTTGGATGCTCACAACCTGTGGATGAACGTCCTCAGTCAGGTTCGCTTTTATCTTGATTCGACCCCTTGGAGACTCTGCCGCAACCCATTCCCCATTCGATATATTAAGCTTTTCTGCGGTCTTGGGGTGGATATCAAGAAGAGGATCCGGACATAATTTCCTCAACTTTTTAAGATTTCTGCATTGCGAATGAACATAGGCGCGAGATCTCGCCCCCGTCGTAAAGATTAAAGGATATTGTTCTGCAATATCGGGTCTGCTCACCGGACTCTCAAGGGGTTCATGAAAGGTAGGAACGGCCTCATAACCCATTTTCTCAAGCTGTCCTGAATAGATTTCAACCTTCTTTGAAGGGGTGTTGAAACCATTTTCAAGATAACCTAGCCAATTCTTTTCCATATAAACAATCCCGCCGGGATTCCTCTCTAACTGCTCGACGCTCAAATGGGTAGGCTCCAACAGCTCAGAGATCAATTCACGCGTGCTCTTCCACGGAAAGAAGTCCTCATACCCCATTTTCCTGCCCAGTTCAGCCCATATTTTCCAGTCGGTCATGCTGTTGCCGATGGGCTCAATCGCCTTTTCTGTTTTCACAAACAGGGAAAGCGCTTCATGTGTGTGGTAGGCATCCCTGATATCTTCTCTTTCAAGGGGAGTGGTACCGGGTAGCACAATATCTGCCAATTTGGCCGTTGCCGTCAGAAAAATATCCACCACGACAAAAAGATCCAGATTCTTCAGAGCTTTTTTGAGTTTGTTGGCATTCGGCCACGTGACAACAGGGTTGCACCCCACGCACAAAAATCCCTTTATGGGGTATGGCTTGCCCGTGAGCATGGCGTTTATGAGCGGGATGACATGGGTTTCCATGGAAAAATCCGTGAAAACGGGATAAGAAGCACCCACCGGATCCCTATTTACGACCTTATTTTCAAGGCGAAGGTTTTTCTGCCTTATGCCGGGATTGCAGAGCATGCTCCCCCCTTCCACCTCCAGATTCCCCGTAATCGCCGGCAGAACACTGATCGCCCTGATTGCCTGCACCCCATTGCTGGAATGATCCATAGATACGCCCAAGGATGTACAGGCAGGCTTTGTTGTGGCGTACATTCGGGCAATTTCCCTGACCGTTTCAGCTGAAACCCAGGTAATATTTTCCACCTGTTCAGGGGTAAATTCACGGACTTGTTCAACCAGTTTTTCAAACCCGATGGTCCATTTTTCAACAAAGGCCTTATCGTAAAGACCTTCTTTGATGATCACATGAAGCAGTCCAAGGGCCAGGGCACAGTCGGTTCCCGGTCTGACCTGGGCATAAAGATCCGCCCGTTTTGCAAGATTGGTCCTTTTCGGATCAATGACAATAAGTTTGGCCCCTTTAGACAAATTGGAATTGATTATATCAATCTCTGAAGCAAAGGTTTCTTCCGGGTTCTTGCCCCAAATTAACATACAATGGGTGTCTTTGGCCACATAGGGAGCAATAAGGCCTCCCACCGTTAGTCCGGATCCGATTACTTTGGCCAGAAAGCAGTACCCACCACCCGATGTATAGTTGGGTGTACCATACACATCGGAAAATCGTCTGATCACCTTTTCCGTCTGCGTGGCGACAAAAGGATTCCCGGTGTGAATATCCACTGCCTGTGGCCCATATTGCTCTTTGATTCCGTTCAATTTATCTGCAATAAACTCAAAAGCCTCATCCCATGAAATTTTCCTAAATTTTCCATTTTCCTTTTTCATAGGATCGGTAAGTCTGTCTCGGTGGTGGACAAATTCAGGGAGAGAAGCCGGTTTGACACATAATCTGTGAAGAGGGTGCTCCGGCATACCATCCACATTGACAACCTTGCCATCTTGAACATACACATTGATGCCGCAATGGTTCGTACACATATTGCATACGCTCTTGACAATATATGCTTGATCCAGGTCTTTTTTTATTATTCTACCCATGATTCTATCTACCCGATTTGGATGTAAAGAGTTTTAAGATGGGAATCGCAGCCCAATGCATTCCAAACACTATTTTCGTTGCCAGCCGGGTCCGCGAAAATGGCCAAACCGCCTAAGGCTCTTCAAGACACATAGATCTGAACTGCCGTCTCCATATAGGAAGGGCCCAGGCATTTGGCCACCGTTTGCACCCACCAAGATTAGATTCTAAAACAGTTTCTATTTCGGAGACGGAGAAGGTATCGGCATTCCGGGAATGGCGACCTCGACCTTCCAAATCACCTTTTCTATTCCGTCAGTAACAAAAAGAGTCTTATTTTCAGGGCCGCCAAAACGGGCATTATCCGTACCGAGTCCGGGAAATTCAATGGTCTCGATAGTATCCCCCCGGATTGGTTCCACCACAAAGACTCTGCCGCTGCCGAAGCTTGCAATATAAAGATTTCCGGCCACATCCATGCCCATGCTGTCCACACCGAAACCACCGGTGAAATAAGTGAAGGAATGGAGAAAAACGTGGGATTTTCCGCCATCGAGGAGCATAGCTCTCAGCAATCGGTTCGTACCAAATTCAACCACATAGATAAATTGTCCATCAGGGGAGATGAGCACGCCGTTGGGAAAGGCCAGATTTTCCATAAAGGGGATCATTTCGCCCGTCTCGCCGTCAATGCGATAAACCACTCCAACACGGTTGGAAACACTTGTGCCCCAGGGATCAGAAAAATAGATATTGCCCGCAGGGTCGATGATCAGGTCATTGGGGCCATTAAATTTTTTTCCTTGGTAATCTCCGACAATGACCGTAAGTTCTTTGGTCTTGGGATCGAGCGAAACGATCCCTTTATCGCGATGAGCAATAAGCAATTTCTTGTTTTTTTCGTCGTAAATCATCCCGTTTGGGCCCATCAGGTCACCCGGAGCACCAATGTCGAAGAACTGTTCGTACGAACCGTCCGGAACAATTCGGGAAATCCAGCCTGCCTCAATTTCAACAAAATAGAGAGACCCTTCATCAGGAACCCAGGCTGGACCTTCAATCAAGCCTGTCCCGGGAATCTCTGCAAATTTTTCTACAGGTCCTACTTGAATCTTCATTTTTCCCTCCTTCTGACAATAAAAATTTTCAATTCAGTTTTTTCTCAGTCCATAAAAATCGGACCGCTCTTTTGGTTCACTATGCGTTTCCGATCTCACAGTCTACCTATTTAAGCGTCAGTTTTGGCGGGTGGGGAAACTTGTATCCCTCGTCTTCTAAGGCTTTTACGAAAAAATTTGCGATTTCTCCTGCTGGATATCCGTTTTTCTCACAACCGGCAATGGTTTTCGCTGCTACGCGCGCATCGTTAAGCACCTGATCCCACCGCGCCCGCTCGCTTTCGGGCATGGTATAAACATTTACGCCAGCCTTTTTCATGATAGCTGCCGCTTTTTTCAGCTGCTCCATACCGAGCTTATACACATCCCACGAGTATTCATTTCCTACCTCCACGAGGATGTCTTGGACTTCCTTGGGAAGCTTGTTCCACGACTTCAAATTCATAGTGAGCACTCCACAAACATTTGCCCCTGCGAGCCCAAGCTTTGTGAAGTATTTACCCACTTCATAGATTTTAAATGCAGTAACTACATTGGCCGGCATGGAATATCCATCAATGACCCCGGTATCCATGGATGTGTAAACTTCATTATATGATGCTTGAACAGCCGTTGCACCAAGGGCCGCCAGCCATGGCAGCATGGGCCCTCCATGTCCCATCTTCTTCCCTTTCAGGTCCTCCAGCGTCTTCACTGGGAATTTTGTGATAAGCTGATAAGCGGCCTGGGACCAGTACGCATTACCGAGACGACGTTGCTTGAACCTCTTCAGGTTTTCGTCAAATACGGGGAACTGATTGATGGTCTTTGAATTGGCTTTGATCATGACAGCAATATCAGTTGTGGTAAAAGGTATCCAGTAGGTGAAGTTATATATCTCAAGCTTTGACATTTCAAAAACCGGAACAACCAGACCTATGTCAGCCAACCCATTTTCAACGGTTTCCAGAACTTCCCCCAACTTCGCTACTGAACCGCCATAATGGCCTTTGAACTGAACCGCATACTTATCGGTTTTCGCCAATACCCGTTTTTCAGCTTCTTTACAAAAAAAGTCCTGTAGGCTTCTGATCCAAAAGGTGCCCGCTGCGTAGGGATGCCCAGCTACAACGCGAAATTTGAAGACTTTTCGATCACCAGCTTCTCCAGCATTCGGCAACATGGTAATAAGAAAAACAGCAGACACCAAAACTGCCAAAAACAATCCAACAAATTTCTTTTTTTCCATCTTTCCTCCTTCGTCTCGTTTAGCTCTGCAGTCCATTTGCAGGAGCCATTTTTGCCACCTGGACAGAGCGAGCCTATTCTCAAATCCCTTTTTCCAGGTTTCCATGAAACAACCGATTTGACCTCACCCCCGCACATCCACCTTGCAAAAATGAAATCGCCCCTTGCCGCGTACTATCTTCAATAATTCATCACCACTCTGGATAGTCAGTGCCCTGGTGGGACATATCTCGGCACAGAACGGTCGATCTCCCGTAGTCCTGCGCTCGGCGCAAAGGTCACAGACATCTGTAGCCATAGGTAGGAAATCCATGGCCAAATCCCCATTAATCTCATAAGGACCCAACGTAATGACCTCTATCCCTTTTTTGCCTTCAGGCAACCCCTTTTCCCGTTTGCACGCCACTTCGCAGGCAAAACATCCCATACAAAGATCTATATTCGCTATCAATCCAATCTGTTCTGACATTTCATTAGGGCCTCGACAATAAATAATTGCGCAATATTGCGCAGGATTTTGGTTCGTATATAAGGCACATCCGCCGGTGCATATAAGGTATATGTGCCTACGGATGTAACGCAGTAGACGGGCAAAAAGACAAGTAAGATGCGTAAGTATTTCTTGCCGAGGCCCTCAGTCCTCCACCTTTCTTATCCGACATAAGAAAGACCGGTTTGATGTGCATCCGGCAATCGGGTCCCGTTCTTTCTCCGAAGTAATCAGGTTTGGGAGATCTTCATTCCCGGCATAAGGTTCTCCGTAGCCGTGCGTGGCGAACACCATTCGGCGATGCACTGCAAAACTGAGCCGGGCCCGTACTTTCATCGTACCATTGGGGGTTTCCACCAGGATCCATTCTCCATCCTTGATCCCCGATTCTTCAGCCGTCTCCGGGTGGATCTCAGCAAATGGTTCGGGTTCAATCTCGCGGATTTCAGGAAGCGTTCGAAACTGAGTATGGGTATGGATACCCAATTTAAGACTGGTAGAACAAATGAGCGGGTATTTTTCTGCAAGATCAGGTCTCGATACGGGGCTGACTGCAGGCTCTATAAATGTAGGAAGCGGGTCAAGCCCCTTCTCTTCAAAACCGGCTGCGAAAAGCTGAATCTTCTTTGACGCTGTTGGAAATCCGTCCTTTTCATATGTTCCATAGATTTCTTCGGGTGTGTATTTCCGGACGTATCCACCGGGGTGCTCTCGAAGCCACGAAACACTGATGCCATTAGGCTCCAGTTCCCAGTCAAAGGCATCCGTGACCTTTTCCCACGGGAAATCCTCTCCCAGACCCAAACGGCGCGCTAAAGGGAAAATAACGTCAAGATCGCACCTGCTTTCCCCCACAGGCGGAACACATTGATTCTGCATGGCAATCAGGTTGATGTCTGCGGCAGGACGATAGCGATAGTTCAAAACCAGATCCCGCTCAAGAAAACTGGCGGCCGGCAATACATAATCGGCAATCTGTGATGTGGCAATGGGATAGAGATCATGCACTACCAACAGATCCAGTTCTTTCATGGTCTCCCGAACCTTTTTGCTGTCCGAAAGGACAGCCACGGGATCTCCCCCCTGTACAATAATCGCCTTCATTCCAAAGGGCTGCCCCGTTGCAATGGAATCGATCATCTCTATCCCTGTGAGCCCAAATCCACCAGCCGCATAAAGGGGATATTGACAGACCGATTTGTCGTAGAAATCCGGAGGCTGCGTATTTCGTTTCTGGACATCCACGAAAGGCAACGGTGGCAGCATAATACTGCCCCCCTTTTCCTGTATGGTACGAAGGATAGAACGGAGGATAGACGTGGTCCGCACTGTCTGGACCGTGTTGGTATGCTGATCCAGACCGTTCCCATCCACGACAACCGCAGGCTTGATCGTGGCAATCATCCGAGCGGCTTCCCTGATTTTCTCAGCAGGTACCCAGGTGATGGACTCGGCCTTTTCAGGGGTATATTCCCGGACAAAATCCTTCAACCGATCAAATCCAATGGTCCATTCCTTTACAAACGCCGCATCAAAGAGGCCTTCTTCGATAATCACCTGGATCATAGCAAGAACCAGGGCGCCTGTCGTTCCAGGCCGGTTCTGCAAGAAAAGGTCGGCTTTGGATGCGGTATTGGTAAATCGCGGGTCAACCACAATCACCTTTGCACCACGCTGTTTCGCCCAAATAATCCGTGGAGCGTAGTTCACGGGAGAGGTATAAACCGGGTTGTAGCCGATCAGCATGATGCAATTTGTATGTTCATAATCAGGCTCGGGAAAACGCCCAAAGGTGGCGCCATGGGCCAAGGCACGGGGAACAAAACAGAGATGGGAATGGGTAAATAGGTTGGGAGAACCCCACAAATTCATCAATCGCCATACATAATTAAAGTTTGTAACCCATCCGGGACCGTGCCCTCTATAGTATCCCACATATTCAGGGCCGAACTTCTCACGGATATGGAGAAGTTTTTCAGCAATTTCATCTAATGCCTGATCCCATGAGATCTCATCCCATTGGCCGGACCCTCGGTCACCCACACGCCTCAAGGGACGTTTGAGTCTTTTGGGATCCGTAACCAAATGGGCACAAGCGAGCCCCTTTGCACAGAGGCGCCCCTGGTTCACAGGGCTTTCTTTCATACCCGCAACTTTGAGAATGCGTCCATCTTCTACCGTAACATCGAGGCCACAGTAGAAATAACACATCTGGCACGTTGTCTTGATAATCTGTTTCATATTGAATCCTTCAGTACTCTATATCTGGAGATCCAGTTTTTAGCAGATGGCCGGAGTTGCTCATTCATTTGCGTTTACATCCTCCAAGAGCGCATAAAAGGCCGAGAAACGGCTCATATGATTTTTAAGTATGCTTTTTGCATCCGAGTACTCACCCCTTACAATATACTCCAGTATTTTCCTGTGATCCTCATGGGAATCGGTATTCATGTTCGGCTTGTATAAATAGATGAATTGATAGCGGGCGAGGTTTGAGGCAATAGTACCGTAAAAACGAAGGATATGTTTATTCCCGCAAGCCTCTACAAGCCGGTAATGAAAAAGAACAAGCGACTGAAGATGCTCTAATTTCTGTTGTGGATCGTTGTCAGGGGGCAAGCTCAAATTGGAGGTTATTTCTATGGCAGCCTCGACTTGGGGTAGCTCTTTCTTTCCGGACAATTCAAGGAGATCGATAGCGTAACATTCGATCATTTCACGGGCCTGGTAAAGAGCGGTAAAATCATCGATGGAGAGTTCCGCTACATAAGATCCTTTTCTGGGCACATTTACGATGAGATGTTTCTGCTCTAATATCCGGAAAGCCTCGCGTAGTGATGGACGGCTCACATCCAGGTCAGAGGCCAGTTCCACCTCGTTTAATTTCCGTCCGGGCGGGAGTTCGCCGGTAATGATTCTTGCCCTTAGGAATTTGACAACGCTATCTATGACTCCATCTATTTTCAAAATTTCACCGCCGGATATCCGCTGGATTGTAAGATTGCCTGTCTGTAAGATTGCCTGACAATAATACAACGGACTTCTATGAGTCAAGAAGAATCTGTATCTTCAGGAGGATTTACACGTTGTTTTTCGAAAACAGGTTTGAATGAAGATGGGATGTAAAGACATCAAACAATGAATGAACGAATGAACTTTCGAACCGCTTCTTTTCCACGGTAAACACCGAAGTGCCCTTCGCACAGGATATCCGCGTCAAGCGCCAGAAGCTTCCGCAGGGATGCCTGATAGGCAACAGGGTCGGAAAGAAGCGATGGGCGAAGAGGACCATGCACATCCTGCCCGAATAGTATTCTAAGCCCTTCCATTTCCGTTGCGTAAACCATTGATCCGGGAGAATGGCCGGGACAATGATGTGCTGTAATCTCCCCGTCTCCCACCTGGATCGTTTGCTGATCTTCTCCGATTTTCACATCAATGGGCAGAGGTTGCATCCGCGCTCCATACCATGAGGCAGCCGTTACCTCACTATCACCGCCTTCCAGATAAACGGCATCCAAAGCGTGGCATACGATTTCAGACCCATATTCCTTTCGAACTGCCTCCGCACCGCCCGTATGATCAAAATGACAATGGGTAAGAAACAAATATTTTACTTTGAACTTTTCTGGCAAACATTTGCCGATATTATCTTTTAGCGCCTTAATTCCTGTCCCGCATCCAGCATCAATGACGACCGATTTTTCCCCGAAGCGTACCAGATAAACGGCCGCATCGTCCGGAGAAGTAAATCCCGGACCACCGACCTGCCAGAGGTTGGAAAGAATTTTTGTTTCCATAACGATCTCCTAACAGGAAAAAATCGGCTTTCCGTCACTATCATTGAGTATTCACTCAAGGCTGGATTATTCCGTATTTTCATCCAGAAGTGATTGGAGATAACTTTTCTTCTTGTGGGGATATTCCCGATAATATTCGATGGATTTCATTTTCCGGATGGTCATCGGCTCGCCGTTCTGCATTCTTTCCACATGGATCTTGTTAGCAATTGCCGGCTCATATTCCGGATCAATTTTCAATGCCTCGTCTAAAGCGGCCAATGCCTTTGACTTCTCACCCAATTGGGCATAGCAGATGCCCATATTTCCATAGCTCTGCGCATGTTCCAGGTTGGTTTCAATACATTGCCGAAATCCTGAAATAGCCAGTTCCCATCGGCTTTTCTCCATAAGGAGAAATGCGGCGTCAAACAACTCCTGGGCTTTCAAAAATTCACTCAAACTGATTTTGGAGCTTTCCATGACGGCTTTTTCAAGAAAGCGAATTGAATCCCGTGCTTTCTGAACCAGTTCATCATCACTTCCGATTTCAATCACCTTCTGCATGCAATCTACGGATTTTCGCAAATCGTATTTCTTTTCGTAGGCAGTGCCCAGATTGTAATAGGCATGGACAAAATATGGGAAAATCTCAATGGCCTTTTCAAGATATTCTATCCCTTCTTCAAGTCTGCCTTCAAAAGCATATGCTGTTCCAAATCCGTACAGGATCATATGATTCCCGGGATGCAGTTTCTCAAGGGCACGCAGTATGCTGCGCGCTTTTTTAAATTTTCTTTTTTCAACCAATACCATAGCAGCGTCAACGGCATCCTCAACTTCCTCGTTGATTTCTATCATGAACTTTTTCTTTACCTTGGCTTCTGTTTTGGATGCTTCAAATCTAACTGCGGTCTGGTAATGACGGCATCCTTCGCATGCCTCGTTGCGCAAATCAGCACAGCATGAAGGACAGATGAATTGACCGTTGAATACCAAACATTTTCTTTTGGCGCGTTTATCGTTACAAAT
>CAYOWC010000100.1:0-14573 GCA_964407525.1 uncultured Desulfobacteraceae bacterium
CTCATATTAGACTTCCAAACCAAATAGCTATTATTCGGCCTAACACTTTTGATTGTACCCATACGAATGGGATGAAAATAAAAATGCGGCAAACAAGGTGAAACACGGGGTTGACTTCAGTGCGGCGGAGAGATTTTGTTGGGAGACAGCAATTGAAACCATTGACGACAGGGCCGACTATGACGAGAAACGGTGGATTGCCTTGGGACTGATCGGTGCCCGCATTTACGTCATGATCTACACCTTACGAGGTAACAATATCCGCATTATCAGCTTACGAAAAGCGAACCATAGAGAGGTGGAACATTATGGAAAAGGGTGAAAATATTTCAAGGGAAGATCTGAATGCGGTTGAATCACCGCCATTGACCGATGCGTTATTGAAACAGATGCGCCCCGTGGCTGAAACCCACCCTGAAATTCCGTCAAGGGTCCGTGGTCCGCAGAAGGCCTCCACGAAAAAGTCAACCACCATCCGGCTGAATGCTGAGGTGATTGACTTCTTCCAGTCCCAAGGGAAGGGGTGGCAAACGAGAATTAACGATGTCCTCCAGGAGTATGTCGATTCGGTGCATTGAGCTGGGAGTCAATCTGAAATAGGGTAATAGGGAATAAATCCCGTTTTTCTATTGAGGCTCAGTGTTTCTCGTTTTATAACCTGCAACATGCCAAGATGCTCCCGAAACATAGTGTCAGGGTTTCCTCTTCATTTACCTTGATCCGATGTCATAAAACACTCCCGATTTTGAATATTTCTTGTGGGATTTGACCCGATACAGAGATGAGGACATCAAGGGGGAGGCCCTATTACGGACGACCCTGCTTATCTTGAAGTATATATTCAGCGAGGACCTGAAGGAACAACTGCCTGGAATCCTCGGGTTTTTACGGGATTTTTCAGAAAAGAGGACCGGCGTTGAATTCATTGAAACCCTTTTGAAGTACCTTCTCACGGCCGCTTCAGCTGAGAGTGTTGGTGTGGACATAATCTTACCCATTTTGTAATTCAATACCAGTTGTTTTACTCAAGCTTGAAGAGGTGGGGTCAAGGAATAGTCGCTAACCCATCAATACGGATCCACCATATCGGGAAAGAGCCTGATCAACCGTCAAAAGTAACATTCCTTCAGAACGGGCTTGGGCCAGAAGCAACCGATCGAAAGGGTCTTTATGAATCAATGGTAGCGTCTCAACGGCAAAAACATGTTCAGCATCAACAGGCAGTTCGAAGTATCCATGGATGACTAGCATCTTTCTCAATCGACGCGGATCCACCCTAAAATCGTCCCGCCCCAACCCCCTCTTGATCACCATTTCCCATAAGCTAACAACGCTAAAAAATGGAATATTATCCTCTGCAGTTAAAATAGATGTGACAGATTTTGAAAGTTTTTCGGGTTGCCCCGCAGCCCACAAAACAATATGCGTATCCAGCAGCAATTTCATGTAGACGTTCCCTCAAAAAGCGCAATGATATCAGCTTTTCCGAGAGAATCAAAATCATCAGGCACCTCAATTTCACCCGACATGAATCCTAGCTTTTTGGTTCCTTCCAGCTCAGCGTCCAAAATCGGCATAACCTTGACCATAGGTTTTCCGGCCTTGGCAATAATGAAAACTTTTCCCTTCGCGGCCTGATCAACCAGACGGGAAAGGTGCGTCTTCGCTTCGTGAATATTGATGGTTTGCATGGGGCACCTCATCGAGTTTAGTTTGATAAACTTAGTCTACTGTATCCAAACAAAAATAGTCAAGATGTTTTTCCTAAACCACATCAAGGAGGTCCATATGATTTTGCAATTCCAGGTGCCACAGAATGGATTGTGAAGGGTAAATCAGGAAGAGGCAGGGGGTAAGAATTGAGATATCCGTGCTCTATGGCTGAAAAAGCCTGTGGGAGAGAACGGCCCAGATATCCGGTTCCTTCTAGGCTTCATCAATAACGGCTTTGCCAACGCCATCTTTCTACGGTGGATTGGGCAGTTGACGAAGGGTCTCACGGTTTTCAGGAGCGTCGAGATTGATGTATCGCAGTTTCGGAAACAGGGTCCGATAGAGGGTGGTTTTTCCTGTTTGGTGGGTACCGCTGATAACCTCTTGGGTAATGGGGGACGTGGCTACTTAACTGCGTTATTCGTAAGCCCTCTTCTAATGCCTTAAGAAACTCCTCAGCATTAACGGGATTGAACACTCGCGTATGGCATGATAAGGAACAAAGATTTTCTGATCGACGTATTGTGCTCGGCATGACCTATGGGTGACGATATCTTTTTTCATCTGTTCAATATCTGTAAGAAACACGTTGTCGCCCAATTCACGTTCGAGAAAGCTCCGCCCCTTGATTTACATTTTCTTCCGACAGCCTAAAGTGAAATCCGAATAATTTGCCTCTGCCCAGTAGTTCAGGTAGATGGTTCGGCGGAAATCCCTGGATCAAAGGCAATCCATACTCATTTCTTAAATACAACTTCAGTAAAAATAAAGCAAAGATCGGGCCAAACCAACATTCAAGAATTTATTTAATTAATTAGGACAGATACGTTTTTGTACGGCATCGAAAAAAGGCGAGGAGTCAATTCTTTGACGCCAAAGTTTAGCTGTAAATGCTCGGGTAGGGGATCTGGGAATTTTGAAAATAGAGTAAAGCTTAAACCCTGGTGCGGACTCTTCGTATATAGTGGACCCCCGCAAAAGGGCATCGCTTTGCTCGTGTACGTTCGGCAAGATCTTGGTCTATCTTGTAAAGAAGGGAAAATAACGATTTGCGGTTAAGGACTTTAAGTGGTACCATAGCTTCCGCCATTTATGGTTTGTTGGCAGGAGCCCCCTGCTACGAACTGGTCAAAGAACGCGAGGGGGCTCCATCATCTCTCCCTCCCTATTCTCGTCTATTTTTTCTCATTTTTCCATTATTTTTTGTGGCCGCGCTCATTCAAGGAGGTACTCTCAGGTACGATGAGGTTTTTAGGCCTCATTACCTAAGATTCTGTAATGACTGGAATTTGTTGTAATTTCTTGCTCTTGCTCGATTTGCTGCTACGGCCTCTCACGCCGGAGACACGGGTTCGCTTCCCGTTGGGCCTACCAATAAAGATTCAAAGGGGTTACGCTGAAAGCGGAGCCCTTTTTTTTGCCTGAAAAAACCGTGCCCATTCCTGTAACCCGGCCTCTTCGTTTTCTATAAATGCAGCTATTATTCACCTGTGCACTTGTTACCACATCACCATATTGATTCACGTCGTGTCGGTGTGGATTATTCAGAACAATTTTCCGGAAATTTCTCTGCCAAAAACATCATGCTTGAAATTGAGATTTTCGACCGTCCCTTGTCTCAACCCTTTCAGAGAAAATTGTGCGGTGTCCATCATTATCGTTGACAGCGATGAAGGCCGGCCCCCCAGGCCGGATCAACTGTTGAGGTGAAAAGTAAAAAATTGATTGATAACGATGCGGAAATTTGAGATAGATTAAAGAAGTGCAGTTAAGCAACACCCCCTCATTACGAATAATTTGATCCGATATTTCTCTGTAAAGGCCTAGAACAGGGTTTTATTCGCGCTTCTTGTTGATATTTTAAGGTTTGTCGGAAACTACCCCCCGACAGCCATGGGAATAGAAAATGGAACGTGTATATATATATGACGCAATATTCCTTGACAATAAAACCATTCGGCTTTCTGAAGAAAGTTCTGTTTCAGAGAAAGAAATACAATTGATTATTATCCCTAAAAAGACTTCAAAGCCGAAAAGAAAAGCGGGGCTTCTGAAAGGAAAAATAAAAATGTCTGAAAATTTTAATGACCCTTTGGAAGAAATGCGGGAATATATGGAATGAAAATTCTTCTGGATACAAATGTGCTGCTGTGGTTTGTTTCAGATGATGCTGAGTTAGACCCGAAATACAAAAGCCTGATTGAAAATTCTGAAAATGAAATCTTTGTAAGCGTAGCTTCGTTATGGGAAATTACAATAAAATTGAATATCGGCAAGTTGGAAATGGGTAACGATTTTAAGACTTTTTTCAGAGTCGTTACTCAGGATTGCGACTTCAAGATATTACAAATCGCTGAAAACCACCTCCTCCAATACCTGGCACTTCCTCTGATTCATCGTGATCCTTTTGATCGACTGATTTATTCGCAGGCAAAATCTGAAAATTTAACTTTCTTATTTACAGATAAAATTTTCAAACGCTACGATGTTCCGTGATACGAACAAATGGTATTATCATTTTTCCTGGAACCCTGCACAAGGCCTAGGCTCAAAACCAGACTAATAAAGGCATTGGCCAGAACGTCCTCCGAGACCGGATTCTTCGCCTTTTGTTGTACCATATATAGAGAGAAGACCAAACTTCCCTGAATAATCCAGAAATCGGGATATCCGTCCTGAAACCCCCAGTTGAAGCGCTTCGCGAAAACGTTCAACAATGTGAAAAAATGGGTTCCCGAAAACCCCTTCACGACGATGTTTGCCCCTTTTCGCGTCGGGAGTACTGGTTTCTCACTTTCTTCACCCACCCGCACAGCTTCAACACATGCCGCAGAGTGTGCACCGTGAGGGTGTCTTCCTCGGATCGAACAGGCCGTGCAGGTAACAGATTAGGATCGCAGAACTTTCCATAAAGTTCCCGGGTGAAGGCGAGGGGCAGATTGCCTTTCTGGGTGGCCTTAAGGGGCTGAAGTTCCTTCAGCCTGGAAAGAAAGTAACAGGTATTTTTCACGATAGGCACGTCCTGATACAGTTCCGGATTCAGGTCATGTTTGAACCTTATGATATCCTCCAGGGCCTGAAGTCGTTCGGAAAGCGTCATTTTCGCAGTTTGCAGATACTGCAACAGCTCAACGCCCTCATATGTCGCAACCTTCCAGGGATCTTCACCCTTCTGTCGGCTTTTCATTTCGGGCCCTTTGGAGATATTCGATGTCAACCAGATCTTTGGGGCGCGCCGCTATTTCCTTCATTCTCAAAAGGCAATCCAATCCAACAAAGGGAACTCGCAGCCCACCATTTACTATATAAATATACCTCACCGCACCACGTAAATAAATGTTTTTCTGGAATATGGTTGATGGTTTCGCGAAAAATCGAAAAACACGTTTTACGTCATTCCGGCAAAATCCGGAATCCAGTAAATTCAATCACTTCTGGATTCCGGATCAAGTCCGGCACGACGGTTTAAGGACTTTTTATGAGTTTATCACGGTTGACTTATCAAAAAACGAATAGAGAGATTCCCAGTTTTGCGTCAAGAAAAAAGGAATTTTTCAAGAAATTCTTGACGTACAACTTGCTATCTGGTATAGGAGATACCTGCCTTCGCTTATTTAATAATGATGTTATTCCCCTTCTTGAAAAGGATGTGGCGCCCATGGAAAAATTCAAGGTATATGTCAGCGATTATGATTATCCTGACCTGGAAATCGAAAAGGGTATTTTGGAACCCATCGGCGCCCAGGTCATCGGCCTGCAATGTAACACCGGAGAAGGATTGGCGGAACAGGCGGCGGACGCCGACGTCATATTACAACAATATGCTCAAATAGGGCGGGATACAATCAGCAAGTTGAAAAAATGTAAGGCAATCTGTCGCTACGGGATTGGCCTGGACATTATCGATCTGGAAGCCGCCCATGAGCACGGTATCCTGGTGACCAATGTCCCGGATTACTGTATAGACGAGGTGGCCGAACACGCCATCACCCTGTCGTTTATGCTCCTGAGGCGGATACCCATGTACGACCATGCTACCCATGAAGGGAAGTGGCATTGGAAGGAATCCGGAGCCCCCCTGTTCCAGTTTCGCAACCTGACCTGCGGTATCATCGGGTTTGGCCGTATCAGTCAGAACATGATACACAAGATAAAACCGTTCGGGTTTAAAATCCAAGTCTATGACCCCCATGTATCCTCAAGCTATATGCGAACCTTCGGCGTGTCAAAAGAGGACCTCGATACGGTTCTTAGCACATCCGATCTCGTGGCCGTTATGTGCCCTTACAATGAAGAAACCCACCATTTGATCAACGACAAGACCTTGAGAATGATGAAACAGAGCGCAGTTTTGATCAACTGTTCCCGTGCCAAAGTGGTAGACAACGATTCATTATACAAAGCGCTCCGCCAAGGATGGATTGCCTCCGCCGGACTGGATGACGTTGAAGAAGAGCCGGCCAAACTGGCCGCATGGACCCCCACGGGCAATCCCTTATTTTCCCTCCAGAACTGTATCATTACACCCCACGTGGCCTATATCTCGGAGAACGCCCTCATCGAATGCAGACGGGTCGCCGCTGAAAACGCAAAGGCGGTCCTGTTGGGACAGACACCACCAAATATCTGCGAACCCGCTTAATTGTGGTGGGGTTCTGGTCAATCCGGGTGATTTTATTGTGGCTGATGAAATCGGCGTTACCGTGGTTCCCCTTGAAAAGGCGGAGGAGATGATCAAGCTGGCCGGTGAACAGGCTGAGCGGGAGCAGAAGACCCGTGAATGGGTTGCCCAGGGTAAAACTATTGAGGATTTGTTGAACGAATTCGGAAGGATCTGATCAAAGAAGAAACTTCTTAAAGAAGGTCTCGCGCAAAGACGCAAAGACGCAAAGAACGATAGGTTTCGGGTTTGAAAAATCCAGTTCCCAATTGAATTTCACACAGGGAATGAAACCAGCAATCCAAACCTTGTCGAAGATCCCGTCTGAAACGAAGCTAAAGCGGGGAACCTCTGAACCTTTGAACCTTGAACCATGAACCCCTGAACCCCTGAACCCAAATGTTTCACATGAGGAAAAGAAGATGAAAACAGCATTGATTGCGCTGGATTGGGGCATTACGTCACTTCGCGCCTATCGCCTGGACAAACATGGTGAGGTGAAGGAAGACAAGAGCGAGGCTTCCGGAATCCTCCAAATCCCGGAAGGGGCGTTCGAACGGACATTGGATCGGTTTTTAGCGCCTTGGTCGAACCAGGGGCAGGATACGCCTGTTATTGCCTCGGGGATGATCACCAGCAAACAAGGCTGGATTGAAACCGATTATCTTGAATGCCCGACCGGCCTGCCGCAGCTCTCTGAATTCCTGATAACCCACACCACCCGGTCCGGATGGAATATCCATTTCGTGCCTGGAATCAGTTTTGAAGGGCCTGGTGGCATCCCCGACGTGATGCGAGGGGAAGAAACCCAGATCTTCGGGGCCTTAGACTCTGGAGACCGAAGACGCGTCATGATCCTACCGGGAACCCACAGCAAGTGGATTGAAACCGGTGACGAGACCCTTGAACGGTTTGCCACCTTCATGACCGGAGAAATATACGCCGCGGTGAAGGACCACACCATATTGGGGAAACTGGCCGAAAAGGGCAAAACGGACACGAAGGCCTTTCTTCAAGGCGCCGAATACGGCCTGACTATCATGGAAAATACCGGTGGGCTATTGCATAAACTATTCAGTGCCCGAAGCCTTGCTCTATTTGACCGTCTTGCCGGCGGCAGCGTAGAATCTTATTTGTCCGGCCTCTTAATCGGGGCTGAGATCGCCGAAGGGTTGAAATGGGTACAGCGCCGATCCGATCTTGATTCTTTTACCCTTGTCGGGGATACCACTCTCACGGGGCTCTACGAAAAGGCTCTTGGCTGCGCAGGAATAGGAACGCACCAGGCCAACGCCGACTGCGCAGCGGTTGGCCTATACCGGATTGCACGGACCGCAGGGTTGATTCAGGGGAACCATGAACAAATTTGATGAATGGGTTGGTCGGCTGCCGCTCATTGCCATTTTGCGGGGTGTTCAACCAAGGGAGGTGGAAGCGGTGGGTGACGCTCTGGTGGGGGCGGGCTTCGGCATGATCGAGGTCCCCATGAATTCCCCGGAACCTTTTGAAAGCATCGAAATTCTATCCAGAAAATTCGCCCCGGACATGATCATCGGAGCCGGAACCGTTTTCACAACAACACAGATCGACCAGGTACAACAGGCGGGAGGCAACCTCATTGTAATGCCCCACGGGGATCTCGAACTCGTTTCGTACGCCAAGAAGCTCGGTTTGACCTGCATCCCCGGTGCATCAACGCCCACGGAGGCCTTCTCTGTTTTAAATGCCGGGGCTGATGGGGTAAAAATATTTCCTGCCGAAGCCATACCCCCAAAGGTCCTGAAGGCCTGGCGGGCCGTCATGCCGACAGAGACTTACAGGCTGTTTCCTGTAGGGGGCATCTCTCCCGAGACACTGGGAGGATATCTGAAGGCCGGGGCCACCGGCTTTGGTTTGGGCTCTGCACTTTACCGACCGGGCGCCTCTCCCGAAGAAACAAGGGCTGCGGCTGAGGCATTCATTAGAGCCTACCGAAAAGAGCAACTGGTATAGCAGATATTTGACTTCTACCCGCAGAGCTACTATATTCGGAAATGTGCAGACAATACTGTGATTTTTCTTGGTATGGGTTTCATTCATTCTTTGGCCGAATCAACAGTTAACCATCCACATTATTCATCTGAACAATAAAACAGGAACCATCCATGGGCGTCAAAAGCATAGAGAGACCCTTATCCATTTCTGAATTGGCAACAAACCGTTTGCGAGAGACCATTATCAACGGCGATTTAAAGCTGGGAGAAGCTATTTCCGAAGTTGGCCTGGCAAAAAGTTTAAATGTCAGCAAAACGCCGGTACGACACGCCCTGGCCCAAATGAAAACTGAAGGTCTGGTCACGATCATTCCCCAGAAAGGCACCTATGTTTTCACCCTGAGCACATCGGATTTAAAGGAATTCTGCGAACACCGTCTGATTCTGGAGACCAACGCCATGAGGCTTTCCTACGAGCGAAACAGACTGAGATTTTGCAGTTCTCTGGCATCTTGTGCCGGCAAAATGGGCCAACACCTGGAAAACGGGAAAGGTCTTGAGTATCTTCGGGCTGACATTCAATTCCATGACATCATCGTGAAGTTTGCCGACAATCGTTATCTGACTGAAAGCTACAAACTCATTGCCGCCAAGGCAGGGGCCCTGCGGACCCACCTTGCCGCCAGGCCCCTGCAGACCGAAAAATCCCTTCAAGAGCACCTGCAGATCGTGGATGCTTTGGAAAAAGGGGAACCGGAGGCAGCCATTGAGGTCCTGAACCAGCATATCAGCCGTTATGCCCGGAGCTACGAAGAGGACAGCGACGACATCGCAGCCATTGACCGGAAAAATCTTATCCAAAAGCTGATCAAAGAACCATGAGAAAGGAGAGGGTTAGATGAAAGCACTTGTTCTCGACAAACCGGGAAAGCCGGATACATTGAGAATCACGGATATGCCTGTGCCTGAACCGGGCCCGGGGGAAATTCGTGTAAAAGTAAAGGCCGTGGGTCTAAACCCTGTTGACTACAAGGTAGCAGAGTCGGGTGTGCCCGGATGGGAATACCCCTTCATTCTGGGTTTGGATGTGGCCGGGACCATTGAATCCCTTGGAGAAGCCGTTGAGGGTTGGAAGATTGGCGATGACGTGTTCTATCATGGCAATCTTTCAAGGCCTGGTGGATATGCAGAATACGCCATTGCCCCTGCCCATATACTGGGTGCAAAACCTGAGGGGGTTTCATTTTCCGAAGCTGCTGCAATCCCTTGCGCCGGATTTACAGCCTATCAGATCCTGTCCCGAAAAATTCCCGTTAAACCCGAACATAAAATCTTGATCCACGCAGCGGCAGGGGGTGTCGGAGGGTTTGCCGTCCAGATTGCCCGGAACATGGGCCTTGAAATCATGGCCACCTGCAGTAAAAGAAATTTTGACCATGTTCAGGAATTGGGAGCGCATCACCTTATCGATTACAACACTGAAAATATTACCCGGAGGGTGCTCGACATTACAGGCGGTCGTGGGGCTGATATTGCCATCAATACAGTGGACCCTGAAACAGCAACAGCGGACATGGAACGGCTCGCATTTGGAGGACATCTTGCCTGTGTTGTGGGCCTTCCAGATTTCTCCGTCATCGAACCGTTTACCAAAGCCTTGTCCATCCACGAAAGCGCTTTGGGCGGCGCCCATCTTTCCGGCGATCGGAAATCCCAGGAAGATTTGGGCGCCATGGCGAAAGAACTCATGACATGGGTTCAGGATGATAAAATCTCTCCGATGCTTTCAGAAACCATATCAATGGGGGATATTCCGGAAGCACTCACGCGTCTGGCTAACCGCCATGTGAGCGGGAAAATTGTCGCCGAGCTTTAGGCCCAAAATTATCGGTTAAAGCAGTACTTTGGACAGTTCACCAAATAGCACTCTTCGTGTCCTTCGTGCTCTTGGTGGTGAAATCCCGCCTTGGAATATCTGAAGAGTTTCCTCATTCTTCTTCCAATAATTAGGAAATCAGAAACGGCCGGGGTCTATTTGATTAAAATTCCCCGGCCGTCTCTCTTCGGATCAGTTCCAGACAACTACCCCTTTTTGGCACCGCCTTCTTTTCCAGGAATTCCCAGAAGATTCTTGGCAAGCTTGACCTTGTTGAGCAAATCCCCTTCACGGAAGATCATCACCCTTTGAGCCTGCGGGGAACCTGCCCCATGCATGGATTCCACCAGTGCGGTACCCCCGGTCATGGCCTCGATCAGGCGGGCGATCTTGATGCGGTGTTCGGAAGGAATTCCATCCACCCCCGAAAAATACTTTTTCACAAGGTGACCGATCTCTTCACTTTCCAGGTCGTACTCGCTGGGAAGGGTGGCGATCAGGCCTCCCGCAAGGTCCAGGGCCAGCCGGGCGATTTCAAAATGAAACCGGGTGACATTATGTTTGCACACATTGGCCAACATGGTATCTACCATATAGGCGCCCGATGCCGTGGGAGTCCCCTCAGCTGCGCAGGCGATGGAAGAGCTGTAAAGGGTCTCGGACAGGTGAATCATTTCCGTGACCTTGTCTTTCACATGGGAAGCCTTCGCGGTTCCCTGGATCTGGGCCAGATAGGTAACCGCCCCGGTTAACACATCCATGAGCCCGGTTTTGCAGGCCCCGTAATTGGCACGATGGTGGGCCGCAAACCGGTATACCAGGTCACTGGTAAAATCGGTTTGCCCATCCATGAACACCCTTTCATTAGGCACGAACACATCCTCGAAAACGATCAACGCTTCACCGCCCACGGCTCCGAAGGAGGGCTTGCCCACATCGATCCTTTCCAGATTATCCCGGCGGTCATCGTTGGCCTGGCGACCGAAGATCATGGTAATGCCCGGGGCATCTGCCGGAACGGCACAGACTACGGCATAATCTTTGGAACGCTCGTCCATGGCCGTGGTGGGCATAATCAGAATCTCGTGGGAATTCACCGCACCCGTCATATGTACTTTTGCCCCCCGAATCACGATCCCGTCATCTCTACGGTCCACCACATGCATATACTGGTCCGGGTCCACCTGATCTGCAGGTCCCTTAGACCGGTCACCCTTGGGATCGGTCATGGCCCCAACAACCATCAAATTTTCATCTTGAATATGGATCAGCCATTTCTTGAAGCGCTCCAAGTAATCGGTCCCGTGTTTCTTATCCATTTCGTAGGCCACGGAGTAGGTAGCGTTGATCCCGTCAAAGCCCACGCATCGTTGAAAGCAGGTCCCGGTCTTTTGACCCAATACCCGAAGAAGTTTGACCTTCTTGAGAAGATCTTCGATGTTTTGGCTAACATGGGTAAATCGGCTAATGGTCCTTCCAGTGAGGTGACTGGTTGCCGTAGCCAGGTCCTTATATTCTTCATCGCTTGCCAAGGCGTAGGTCATGGCTGCCGCCCGCACATGCGGGGCTGTGGCAGGGTGTTTGGTCACGTCATCAATCCTCTTTCCCTTGTAGTAGATCTTCGGGTTGAGGTCCTTCAGGCTGTCCATATATTCAGCGCCGTTTTTCAGTTTCATAGCTTCTCCTTCAAAAGTTAGAGCGAACATCCTCACTTCGTCATTCTGCGGTTCGCTTTTTCTCGTTCCCATGCTCCAGCGTGGGAACGCCTAAGTTTCTGCCTTGATCTGCCTGGCCTCTTTGCCCGGTCAGAAGCAGTTTTCACAATGCACTGGAAACTACCTCGCCCATGTCCATGATCTTGAGTTTTTTCCGCTCCGCCTTGGGAATGCTCTTCATGCCTTTCCTCAGATTATCTTTGCAGGCCGGACAACCGGAAACCAGGATCTCCGCGTCCACGGCAAAGGCATCCCGAACCCGTTCAGCGGCCATCTTGATGGCCAGGTCTGGGTTGCTTGCCTGCATCCCTCCTCCGCCACCGCAACACCGCGCATCCAATCGGTTTTTGGCCATCTCCACATAGTCTATACCGGGAATGCTTCGAAGGATGTTCCTCGGTTCCTCCAGAATCTTGCAGGCCCTTCCCAGATCGCAGGGATCATGGTAGGTGATCTTTTTCGAAACCTCTCCCGTAAAACGGATACGACCGTCCCGGATCAGTTCATCCATATATTGGATCGAATGGAGTACCCGTATGCCCATGCCTTCCAGATCCGGATAAAGGGTTTTGAAGGTCTTATAGCAACCGGCACAGGGCGTCACCAGTTCGCGTGCTCCTGTTTTCTGCAACTTCTCCAGGAGTTTTTCGGCATGGGAATCAAATTCCTCGGACCCCATCAAATATAGAGGAAAACCGCAACAGGTCTCTTTCATGGAGAGGGTCGTGTAATCAACCTCTGCTGCATCCATCGCTTTGAGAAAGGCCGGAACAATTTTCATGTCCATATAACTGGGAAGGCAACCCATGAAGAGAAGGGTTTCCGCCTTTTCCTTCAGAAGCCCTTTTTTTGCCTTTTCTCTGAGGGCCGGAGGATAAATATCGACCCTTTCTTCCCCTTCCGATCCAAAAACATTTCCCCGGTGACAAACGCTGTCCCTGACGCCGAGCAGATGCTTCGGTGCGAATCCCTCCTTGAAAAGGATTTTTCGGGTTGCCTGCACGATATCAGCGGCCTTCACATTGGAGGGGCATCCATCCATGCAGGCCTGACAAGTAGTGCAGGCATAAAAGACTTCTCCCACCTTTTCTGAAAGCTCAAAATTCCCTTCCAGAATCTCTTTAAGGATCATCATCTTCCCCCGGGTATTATAGGCGGGGCGGAGGGTAGATTCAAAAACAGGGCAGACTGCCCGGCAAAATCCGCATTCCGAGCAGTTCAGGATACGATCCACATACTCTTCAGGTAAGCTGATTCCTGTTGTCATTTAAACCTCCAACGCCATTTTTCCCGGATTCAGGATATTGTTCGGATCAAAGAGCTTCTTGATTTTACTCATAACCCCCATGGCCACGGCATCATGCTCCAGTTTCATGAAAGGAGCCTTGGCCAGCCCGATACCGTGCTCACCGGTCAGGGTTCCTTCCTTTTCTATGGCCAGTACGAACAGGTCATTCACAGCCTTTTCTGCTCGGGTTCTTTGTTCGGGGTCTCTTCCGTCGAAAATAATATTTGGGTGAAGATTTCCGTCTCCCAGATGGCCCAGGGTCGCAATGAGTACATCATGCCGTTTGCTGATTTCCTGTATGCCCTTCAACATCTCCGGGACCCTGCTTATGGGAACGGTTACGTCTTCAGCGAGGTAATTATTACTGATCTGGAAAAGGATGCCCCCGATCGATTTTCTTGCGGTCCACAGCTTCTCCAACTCCGTTGCGGATTCCGCCTTCTCAATGGCCGTTGCCTTGTTTCTTTTGAACACCTCCATCACCCTATTGAGCTGATAGTTGATCTCTTCAGAAGTATGCCCGTCGGCCTCGGCAAAAACCATGGCCGCCACTTCGGGCAATCCCAACCCCGCGTCCCGGTTCAGGGCCGCAATGCACTGATCATCCAGAATCTCCAGGGCGCTGGGCACGATGCCGGATCGCATGACGTCGCTGATGGCTTTTCCCGCATCTTCGAGAGTGTCAAAAGCCGCGGAGCAGGCCGCGACTTTCTCAGGCTTGGGATTAACCTTGAGGGTAACCTCGGTAACCACACCCAGGGTACCTTCGGAACCCACGAACAAACGGGTCAAATCGTATCCGGATACACACTTCATGCATTTGGAACCGGTGCGAAGGATGTCCCCATCAGGCAGAACCACCTCTAACCCCAGGACATAGTCCCTGGTGGTCCCATATTTGGCCCCCTTGAGACCGCCTGCATTGGTGGCCACGTTGCCCCCAAGGGTCGCGGCTTTGCCCGATGCGGGGTCGGGAGGAAAGAAGAAACCATAAGGGTCCAGAGCCGTTGCCAGATTCATATACACCACACCTGGTTGGACGACCACCAGTCTGTCATCAATATCGATGTCCAGAATTCGATTCATGCGGGCCAGATCCATCACAAGGCCGCCCATCTCAGGTACGGCCCCCCCTGCATAACCGGTTCCGGCGCCCCGAGGGGTTACCGGGAATCTGTACTCATTAGCCAGTTTGAGGATTTCCGAGACCTGTTCTGTATTCATGGGCCATACGGCGCCTTCGGGCCGATGTTTATGTTCAGAGGTATCGGAACTGTAACTGATCAGGTCAATCACCTCATCCGTATAGTTTTCCTCTCCTACAATATTGATCAAAGCCTGTCTGATG
>CAYOWC010000101.1:0-14448 GCA_964407525.1 uncultured Desulfobacteraceae bacterium
TCCAGCGTGGGAATGCCCACTGTACCATTAATGGATGGACATTCGTTAGTTCTTTCCCAGCTCTACTCCCCTTTGGCAGGCGGCATCCACGGCTTTCACGATAATATCCTTCAGACCCGATTCTTCGAATACACCCAACCCGGCGGCTGTGGTTCCACCCGGAGACGTGACCATTTTTCGGAGATCGGAAAGGGAATGTTCCGATTCGCTGGCCAGTCTGGCTGCTCCTTTAAAGGTCTGGATCACCAGTTCCAATGCCACGTCCTGCTTTAATCCCACATTTGTCCCTGCTTCCACCATACACTCCATGATTCGGAAGACATATCCGGGACCGCTGCCTGACAGGGCGGTTACCGCGTCCATCATTTTTTCTTCCACTTCAACGGTAATTCCCACCGCGCTGAATATCGTTTTTGCCACCGCCATTTCTTTTTCTCCGGCAAGTGGTCCGGAGGCCAGGGCGCTGGCGCCCTCCTGGATGAGTGCGGGGGTATTGGGCATCACCCGTATCATGGGAAGATCGATTCCCAGGGAGTCGCGGATCAATTTCAAAGGAATTCCGGCGGCGATGGAGATAATGAGATGGTCTTCTCTGATATCTCCCTTGATTTCTTCGAGAACCTCACGCATGTTCTGGGGTTTAACGGAAAGGACGATGACTGCGCTTTCAGATACCAATCCCGAATTAGATGTGCAGCACCTGATGCCGAATTCCTTCTCTGCCTTTTTTAAAGACGCTTCGATCTTGTCTGCAGCTAACAGATCTTTCCGTTCATAGGCGCCGCTTTTAATCAGCCCCTTTATAAGGGCTGTTGCCATGTTTCCCGTCCCGATAAATCCGAGAGTTTTGCCTCTAGTCATCATGAATCTCCTTCGATCCCATATCTGTATTTGGTCTAAAATTGAGGTTTACGCACGCGCGTGCTCCTGCATGTAGGGCATTTTCCCGGCTTTGTAAAGTGTTTTTGTGGAAGCATTTTTACCAGGAAGTTCATGAAGTGCGCGAAGGGTATCACACATAACTACTGCTTGTGCAATTATTTGCGCTAACGAAGCGAAACAAATTTTCGATATAGCCAAGATGACGCTTCAGAACTACTTTATTTTCCAAAATATATTGCGGTCATAAGGATTTCCGGTGTGACTTCAGAGGTGCTGTCAAGCTACCTGGATATGTAATCCGTATTACCACTTTTCGATGGTGCTGAATTTTGGCGTATGCAGAAAATACCAAAGCATTACATAGCCATCAAAATACAGCATCCCTCCCAGGGTTACCCAAGCCCCCCGACTTGATAATATCACGCGCTTTTTGACCTGCTAATATGTTGGATTTTTGTCAAGCTATGTTAGATGAAACTGATGCAAGTCAGTGGTCGATTTTACATCAGTCAACTCCAAGTTGAACGAAACCGCTCGTTTTTAGCCGGGAGTCGTCGGCCTGAGTCTAAGCTTGGAAGTTATTACTTCTAACGTGTTGGAACCTGATCAAAAAAGATTTTCCGGAAGATCCTAACAGATATTCGCTTGTATCCAATCCCAGGAACCTTGCCGCATTATTGAAAAATATATCGTGTTTCTGCTCCTCAGATAAGAATTGGGTAGATTCAATGGCAGCAATTGACATCTCAACCTTCTTCGGCCATATTATCCATGCATATTTTGGAATATAGTTCTTTCCACTATCTTGAAAATAAACGAATATGTGAAAGGAATCTTAAGAAAATGAAAAGCAAAAATGCCATTGGCCTGCTGGGTCTTTCAGGTTTCATAGTGATGGCGGACAATTGGGTTGTGTCTCCCATCCTTCCCGCCATATCTCAACATCTCAATGTGGACATCGCCAGGGCCGGGCTATTGATTTCGGCCCCCTAGCCGACAGATATGGTAAGAAGCAGGTTGTCAGCTGAGAAAAGAAAAGAGGCCCAGCATTGACTCCAACCATGAAAGCATACCGCTGTGAGATTGATCAGGACTTCTGGAAGGAGCTGATAATTATAGATTATATTTGCAAATGTGCCCGGTGAAGGGCCTTATGGATGTTCGTGTATATTGTTGTGAATATCGGGACGTTTATCGGGGAATAACTGTTCGGTGCCATGAAAAATGCGCTTGCGGTTATGGGAAATAATGAGTGTTGCCTTGGTTCATAGATGGCCACAGGACAGAGCGGATCCCTTGTCATGTTTAAAGATAAAAGTGTTGAATTTTGAGCGAATACTCTTTCATAGCGCCTGTTTATGATATCCTGCTATTCCCATTTCTTTGGAATATACGTCACCAGGTACTAAAAATTGTCGCTGAGTTAAGACCGGAGCGAATAGTCGATCTTTGCTGCGGTACGGGTAGTCAATTGCGTCTGTTAAGAAAATATGGATTTCATGGCGTTGGCATCGATCTCTCGGAATCGATGTTAAAGATGGCGAAACGAGGGATGAATGCGCCGGATTGTTTTTTGAGGGATGCGACGGCCACCGATTTCGAGAGCGAGACCTTTGATCTTGCCATGATCATCTTTTCCCTCCACGAAACGGGATGGACGAATGCTCATGCCATATTGGATGAAGTTCAAAGGATATTGAAACCGGGAGGACACGTAATGATCGTGGATTATGCTCTGGGGAAAGGGGCTCCGAAAATGGCCAACTGTGTCATTGGCTGGATTGAGTTCTTAGCTGGGAAAAGCCACCATCGAAATTTTATCCACTACAAACAGTCCGGCGGATTGGACGTGCTTCTCGGAAACAAATCGCTCTCCCCGGTATTTGCAATTTACAAGGGTTACCGGAGCATTGTCTTAAAAGTCTTGAAAAAGGATTGAAAAGGTATGCAGAAGCTATCTCAAAATCTTTAGCTCATAATTTCTCTAGAAATTGCGTTTTGAATTCGTTTCTTTCCACTTTTTAACGAAGAAACTTAACATGATTTTACTACCGACTCTTTTTGTTTAAATAAAACTCCTGCCAAGCTCACATAAAATAACATGAAAGGCAGTTGCGTGAGAGGTCCGCATATCGCAACGATAATGGCCTCATTGTTGCTGAATGCATTAGTGGCTATTGCCAGGGCAATGACCGTATTTTTAGTGGTTCCTGCTATCATCACAGTTTCGGCAATTTCTCTTTTCAAGTGGAAGACTTTACTTAATATTAGCCCGGAAAACAGACAGGCCAGCAAGAGCAGTGCGGCAGCAGGTAAGACTTTTAAAACCAGGCCGGGCTGACTTAGCAGCAATTGACCACGTTCTGCGAAAATACTGAAAATGATCACGGCCAAGCCAAAGAAAGCAGTTCTGTTTAATATGGCCTTGATCTTTAGAGTCCGCTCTTTTGTGGCATTACGCAAGTAGAATAACCGAAAAATGCTAGTCAGCAATAAAGGGGTGCCGATCACCAGCAAAAAGGATCGAATGATAATCATTGTGGGTATTGGAAAGAATCCTCCCAATAGAAATTGGCTCCATATGGGCACAAATACAAGTGCAAGAGCATAACTTACTGTATAAAACAAAATCGTAAGGCTTGAATCGGCATTGCGCATTTTGGTGAAAATTGGCATTAAGGCATTTCCAGGCACCAAAGCGAATAAGATAAAACCAACAATGACAAATGGCGGACTGTTTTTTAGCAATACATTGCTAAGGAGGTATGCGCATAAGGGGGAAAACAAAAAGCCTATGGAAGACATCAGAATTATGGGTTTAATTTTCTGTGAGATCTCACGCAAAATTGAAACATCCAAATCGATGAAATGCGGAAAAAGGACCACTATCAAAGCTGGGAGAATGAGGCCCTTTAGTTGAATAGCGGGATACGTCCAACTGAGTAACAGGCCCAATATACCTGGTAATGCAGTGAAAAGCAGGAAGTTAATTTTCAATTTTAACCATGTTATTCAGTTCGACCACAGTCAGATGGAAAAAACCATTGTTTATTTGTGTCTGAACCGCAAGACTGGGAAGATGCTAATGTGATCGTCAACAATGTGATTAATGGAATGGATCATGGGCGCCATCACTGAAATTTTCTGGAAATACGGTCTTTAACTTTTTAGTATAGCAAATCTATAACTGGTCCGCACCGAAAAATAATAGAAGCAATTATATGCTGAGGTACTTAAGCTGGGGCTCTGACTGCGAACTATGCTCCGCTTCCATGGTTGTATTCCGTTACTGTGGCAATTGCTACTCGCCTGACCTGTCAGAAACGGCGCCTACATGAGGCACTAATCCAAAATGCTGAACTTATCACCTGTGGAATTTTCCGATTCCATCGAAACTTTTTATTATTTCCCGGTAAAATTCCAGGGAATTGAGATATAGAGAAAAACCAGTGGCCTCAAGGCTGACAGATGTATCCGTTCGTTTGGATTTATGGACTTTCTTGTTTACAAGCGCCTGAAAAACGATCTAAATTGGACCAAAGGGCACACAAGGATAATGCATGTTATCTTTCTGCCGAGATGGATTGAGCGGCAAATTAACAGACCCCCACATGTTGTGGTTATAAGAATTTGCCGTTTGATTTCAGAGTTGGTGACAGCAACAGGGGTAGGTAAGGCCTATTACAGGCTTTTGGTGGCGTGAATTCTTTGTGATATTGAACATCTGATCGCTTTTAACTCTGATATTCTTTTTTGGAAACACTGCTTCGATAGAATATTCTGTGTAACAGCTGGAATGACTTGATAACACGTTTCTTGGCTGTTATCGAGGCAAAAGTACCTGATAATCAATGATTATGTGCTTTCCGTTTTTTCAATTTCTGTGTACTTCTTGGTATTGGACTACTGCGAGGGGGCTGTGAATCGCACTCTTCAACAAACAACAATAAACCTATTTTAAAATGAACATTAGAATATGTAAGTACTCTTTCCTCTTTTTTATAGCAAATGAGAGAGTTTTGAACCAGTATATTGTATGCGCGATTGAGAACATCGTTTTGCGAAAAGATTGCCTAATCATATAAAACGAGTACATTGGACTTTTGAAAATGCTTTGAATATCAAAAATGTAAACTTTTGCGGGAAAAGAGGGAAATTAGATGAATATGTTAAAATTTGGTGTTATCGGGACTTCAAGAAAAGAAGATGAGCAGCGTATTCCAATCCATCCGGATCATCTGACACGCCTTCCAGAACAAATTCGTCGTCAGCTGATATTTGAGGAGGGTTATGGAACGCCTTTTGATATTACGGATTCAGAAATGTCTGATCAGTCAGGTGGTGTTGCTACACGCCACGAACTACTAGCCAATATTGGGAATGTCATCCTTGCCAAACCAGTGTTAGCAGATTTTGAAGAACTAAATGAGGGTGGAATTCTTTGGGGTTATCCGCATTGTGTTCAGCAAAGGTCGCACACTCAGGCTGCGATCGATCGCAAGCAGACACTTATCGCCTTTGAGGATATGTTTGTTTGGGGCCCAAACGGACAGATGGGACGCCACACTTTTTATAAAAACAACGAAATGGCGGGTTACTGCGCCGTATTACATGCCATGCAACTGAAAGGAATAGACGGGCACTACGGTAATCAGCGCAAAGTAATCATTTTTAGTTTTGGTGCGGTCAGCCGTGGCGCAATTTACGCCCTAAAAGCACGCGGTTTTAGAGATATCACAATTTGCATTCAACGTCCCGACCATGAAGTACGTGAGGAAGTACTTGATTGTGAATATGTCCGTATTCGAGAAGGCAATGAAGGTGAAGCGCGCATGTTGGTGGTAGAACATGATGGGAGTGAGCAACCATTAATTGATTTGATCAACCAATCAGAAATCATCGTGAACGGAACCCTTCAAGAGCCAGATCATCCCATCCTTTTCGTTTCAGAAGATGAAATATCTCGTCTCAAGCCAGGCTGTTTGATTATTGACGTCAGTTGCGATGAAGGTATGGGATTCAGTTTTGCCAAACCAACCACATTTAAAAATCCTATGTTTAAAATTGGAAAAGCAGATTACTACGCCGTCGATCATACACCAAGCTATCTATGGGAAAGTGCCTCGCGGTCTATCTCCGCGGCTCTCATTGTGCATTTGCCGACCGTATTAGCGGGGTATGAGAGCTGGCAACAAAGTGAGACCATTCGACAAGCTGTGAATATTGATGCCGGCGTTATTCAAAAACCAAATATTATATCATTTCAGAATCGTGAAACGCTATATCCCCACGTCCCCATTAATATTGAGAAAAACTAAAGTTTCTAGGAAGATTGGATGAAATAGCACATAACAAATCGTTGCTCGCGACACCAAACGCGTGCGCATTCGACGTCGGGTTTCGTTGCTTTGGCAAGTTTGTTGAAATGACATAAATTGTTGGCGGGATTTGGTGCAGCTGAACTCCCCCGTTATTCAAATCAAGATATTTCCAGCGGGCTTTGGATCTTGATGAATTTGTGTTTACCGCTATATCACAACCAGCGCAAACATTGCCATATGAGCTCAATCTGCTCAACAGCCATGGTTCAAAGCATCGTCGAAGATGAGAACAAACGGTCCTACATATTGTGCCCACCTGCGGGACATTTCCTGCTATGTGGATAGTCAAGGCATTTTTAAGAAAAATCCTCTTTTTTCCTGTCTTATGACACCCAAATCACGCTCGGATTCTATCAGTTTAGAGACCTGCCTGAGAATGGGCACGCATGTAGTTCGTCGGAACGCAGGTCTCTAAACTGCGGGTTAGTAGCTGGAAATCCCTCAAAAAAATGATTCAAAATCGCCCCAGCTGGAATACCTTTACCCAGCCTGCTATTCGTGGTCAAATGCCACAAGTGATTTACTCGCTGTAAGGTATCAGGCGCCGTACCCTATATTCGAGGTCCTTCCATGAAGGCCACAAGGTAGGCTACACGGTCGCCTGAATTTAATGGGTTTTTATTCCAAATTAGACAATCTAATCATACCGTTTTTTTAAAAGGCTCTTTAGCAAGTTGCGATACTGCTATAAATCACAATCGATAGAAATGTGTGATATCATCATTCAGGAGGACGTACCGTGCGTCGAAATACATCATGGTTTTCATGATTTCCTGGATGAAGCGAAACCTGTAAATATTTTTGATACATCAGGTGGCTGAAGGTGGGAATATGAGTTCAATCTTACCAACGTACATAGTTCAAAGCATCATCGAAGGTGTGAGAAGAGAATCCACATATTGTGGTCGCCTCCTCGATAGATAGTCAACACGTGACGAAGGGTCTCTATATTATTGTTAAGTTACTGTTTTTTCAAGATTCCGTTTGCCAGCCTTGTAGAAATCGGCAGATCCGGAATTGAAGAGTACGTAATCTTCTCAGGCAACTGGATATGTTAAAGACTGATCAATCCCCAAAGTATTATATTAGCGTGTATCCATGATACGCGAAACTGCTTTCTTCCTGTTCCTCATGCCCTTGTATGTTGATCCACATGCTGTTCCGGGTCTGCCAGGTCAGGTTCTAAGCGCCGCCTGTAGCTCCTTCAAACTGGTGATGGGGGTCTGGCAGGCGTACTGTTCGCATATGTAGGCCGTTGGCCTATCATGGGCCAGTTTCATTTCCTTCAGAAAGGGCGCAAGCTTCTGGGCTTTTTCTGCTTCCGGCCCATCTGAGTGCAGGAGAATTACCTTGTTTGGAAGGAATGTTTTCTGAACAGTTCGAATCATCTGTTTTGTAGACTCTTCTTCCGGGTTTCCGGCTATGACAATCTCCCTTGTGGGGCCAATCATGAAGTCTATGGCATTGAGCATCTGCGTGTAACCCATGGGATAGGCCGCGATTTCCGAGGAAAAGCTTTGAATCAGTGCTTCAGCCATTTGCTCAAGTTTGATATCGCCTGTCATGCGCCCAAGTCTCATGAAGTTGAGGGCCGCAACGGAATTTCCAGATGGCGTGGCTCCATCGTATATTTCTTTGCTTTGGGTCAAAAGCTCTTCATTCCCTTTTCCCGTAAAAAAAAGACCCCCATCTTCCTTGTCCCAAAAAAAGTCCAGCATGTCCTGGTTGAGAGAAATCGCTTCTTCCAACCAGGAAATATCAAAGGTGGCCTCATATAACTCAATGAGGCCCCAGACCATGAAGGCATAGTCGTCAAGGTACGCTGGATAGGCAGCCTCTCCCTGTCTGTATCTGCAGAGAAGTCTTCCGTCGGGCCGTTTCAGGTTCCCTGTAATGAATGTTGCTGCCCTGGTAGCTGCCGTGGCGTAGGCCTCATCACCAAATACCTGGTATCCTCTTGCGAACGCGGCAATCATCAAGCCGTTCCAGGCCGTCAGGATTTTATCATCTTTCAGCGGGTGAATCCTTTTTTTCCTATGCTCAAAAAGGTTTTCTCGATAGCTTTGGAGTTTGCTTTCAAGTTCATCCGAATCAATATCTTCTTCCAGGGCGAAAATTTCCAGTGGAACAGGGATATGGGGAATACTTTGACCTTCTTCGAAATTGCCTTGGTCGGTGATGTCGTAGAACCTGCAGAAAATGTCGCCGGCTTCATCTCCGAGTTGTTTCTTCACCTCATCCGGCTTCCATACATAGAAAAGGCCTTCCTCTCCCTCGCTATCCGCGTCTTCCGCGGAATAGAATCCTCCGTTGGGATCCGTCATGTCTCGCAGCACATAGGTGAAAATTTCTTCAACTACATTTTTGAATTTCTTGTCTCCAGTTGCCTGGAAGGTATCCATGTATGCCATGGCAAGGAGAGCCTGGTCGTAGAGCATCTTTTCAAAGTGGGGGACAAGCCACTCCCTGTCCACCGAGTACCTGTGAAAACCGAATCCTATCTGGTCAAAGATACCGCCCCGCCTCATAGTTTTCAGTGTGTTTTCAACCATAACGGATCCACGGGAATCGGGGTATCTTTTGTGCCACCTCAACAAGAAGGTCTTGTTATGGGGGGTCGGGAACTTTGGAGCATTTCCAAAACCACCCCACTGGGTATCATAACTCTTTGCACATTGCTCATAACCGAGCTTCAATGTTTGCATATCTATTTTGCCTGCTGCCGGAGCGTTTTCTTTTTTTGCTTCAATAGCGTTGATTACGGTGTCGCTGGCCTGGAGAATCCGGGGCCTGTCGTTTTTCCAGAGGGACGATAATTTTTCCAGTACCTCAACAAGACCTGCCATTCCCATGCGCCCTGTTTTTGGCAGATAGGTTGCGGCGAAAAAAGGTTTCGCGTCCGGCGTCATAATGATGGTGAGCGGCCAACCTCCACGTCCGGTCAATGCCTGGCATACGGACATGTAAATTTTGTCCACATCAGGTCGTTCTTCCCGATCCACCTTGATAGATACATACTCTCTGTTGAGGACTTCGGCCACTATTTCGTCTTCAAAGGATTCATGGGCCATGACGTGACACCAATGGCAGGTGGCATAACCGATGGACAAGAAAACCGGTTTGTCTTCTTCTCTGGCCTTTTTAAAAGCTTCTTCATTCCAGGGATGCCAGTCAACCGGATTGTGGATATGTTGCAGCAGATACGGGCTTTTTTCATCTGCGAGATGATTCACCTTTCTTTTTTTATTTACTTCCATTGGCTATCTTTCTCCTGTTGGCGCATCCTTTTACTTGTGTTGGTTAGCGCTTTTTAACCGTGAACCGTGAACCGTGAACCGTGAACCGTGAACCGTGAACTGTGAACCACTAAAAACCGGTTTTTTAAATAGGTATGTCATCTGCCCTTAAGCTGGTTTCTGATCCAGTTCGTTAACGTACTCAGGTCCATGGCGCCGGCCTGGCGAGCCAATTCCTTTCCATTCTTGAAGATAATTGTTGTAGGGATACTTTGTATTCCAAACCGAGCCGCAAGCGATCGTTCATTTTCCGTGTCGACTTTGGCAAACCGTATTCCCGGTTCCATTTGTGCCGCGGCGTTTGCAAATACCGGCGCCATCATTTTGCATGGTCCGCACCATGCGGCCCAGAAATCTACGACAACCGGAATATTATTTCGCTCTACGTGTTTTTGAAATGTAGTTTCAGTGAGGCCTACAGGCTTTCCTTCGAAAAGGCTCTGACGGCACTTTCCACATTTGGGGTTGTGTCCGATTTTTCCTTCAGGAAGGCGGTTTACAGCGGTGCAATGGGGGCATACAATATGCATCTTATTTTCCATAATTCTCCTCTCTTTAGGCTAAACACCTCAATGAAAATAGTATTTATCCCAGTGAAATAGTTGTCGCATTTCCGAGGATAAATATTTCATGGGTAAATCCAAATAACGGGTATTCTTTGATTATAGACATCATTTGCGGTAATTACAAATGGTGTGTAGTTTCCCATGACATTTCCATTATGGCGCCAAATTGGTTCACAGGATATGTGTGAGTTTTCTACATCTGCTTGAAAAGGTGCATATAGGGTTGGCTTACGGTGAGGGAATCAGAGATATTCTTGAGCCGAACCGCTCCCTTTCCGGTGAGGGAACGACTCACACCGGCAATGCGGGTAACATTTACCACGGTTCCACGGTGAATTTGCCAGAATAGGTGGGGATCCAATTCCCTGATCAACTCCTTGATAGGCTTTCTGATGAGATGTTCATTTGTTTCGGTGCGCACCACCGTATATTTGTCGCTGGATTTGAAATAGTAGATCTCGTCTACAGGGATGAGCTGAAGACTCTTTTCGTGCTGGACACGAATCCAGCGAAGAAAATTCGTGCTTTTATGTTCCGTCAGTCCCGCCAACACCCGCTCCACCCCCTGCAAAGCTTCAAGGGCAAGGGGATCAGGGGAGGTGATTTCGCTCTTTAATCGGCTGACGGTCTTTCCGAGCCTTTCACGGGTTACCGGTTTCAACAGGTAATCCACGACCTCGTTTTCAAAAGCCTTCACTGCGTATTCATCATAGGCGGTGACAAACACCACCCGGCATGATCGGGCCACCTTCCGGGCCACCTCCATTCCTGAAAGGCCGGGCATTTGGATGTCAAGAAATGCGATGTCAGGTCCGTGCCGTTCAATGAGTTCCAGGGCTTCCTTCCCGTTCCGGGCCTCGCCCACAATTTGTAGTTCGGGCCAGATCTCCAGAAGCTGGGATCGAAGATGGTTTCGCAATTCCTTTTCGTCTTCAGCGATAATGGCCGTTGTGTTTTCCATGGGGGATCTCGATGGTGACTTTCAGCCCCTTAGGGCGGTTTTCCTCTAAAATGAGTTTTCCTTCCTGGCCGTACAGGGAATGCAGGCGTTCCCGAATATTCATTAACCCGAATCCGGCATCGCTGGTTTCACCGAGACCTTTGCCCGTATCCGCTACGGCTATCCTGATTTTGCGATGGTCGCTGTTCGTGGTGATAGTGATCAGGCCGCCCTCCACATTGTTTTCCAGACCATGTTTCACGGCGTTTTCCAGTAGAGGTTGCACCAACATGGGAGGAATGGCTTTCTCTTTGAGCCCGTTCTCTGACTGGATGTGGTATTGCAACCGATCTCCCATCCGAATTTTATAGATATCGAGATAGGCGCGGGCCATTTCCATTTCCTGTCCGATGGTGGTGTTTTCCGCCCTTGTTTTTGAGAGGGAAACCCTCAGATATTGGGTCAAATCCGTCAGCATGCGCGCGGCCTTTTCTTTATCTGTTTCCATCAGGCTCAGTACCGTCGAAAGGCTGTTGAAGAGAAAGTGGGGTTCGATCTGGGCCTGGAGCATTTTGAGATGGGTTTCAAGGGCTATCTTTTCGCTGTCCAGACGTTTGATCTGTTCTTCCTGCATTTCCGCCCTGGCTTGGGAGATCCTCTCCTGGGAAAAGAAAAAATAGGTGATGATGGAGCCAAATACGATTCCGATAAAGATCAGTTGAAAGAGTAAGGCTGGTCTTCCTTGAAAGATCTCTGTAACGGGCAAACCTGCAAAGAGGATCCCCAACAGTGAGCCGAAGGTGGCGCCCAGGGTCATGGTGATTAGAATCATGAAGAAGTGTTGCAGGGCCGTCGCATTTTTGAGGAACAGGTGACCTGCCATGATGGATGTGCAGATAGAGAGACCGAGGCATTGGGAAAAGATAAAATTGATAGCAAACCCTTTCCCATATTCCAGTTGGGTGAGAAAGAGAGCAATGAATGTATTGAACAGGGCTGTAATCAAAAGGGATTTAATGAACCGTTTTCGGCCCATAACCGTGTGGCCCATGTGGGTATTCGAAAACAAAGGAATCCTCCATCCGACATCCTTCACGCACGAGTTTACATTTTTTCCGAAATGAGGTTGCATTTTCCGATTTAAGGTCGGACGTCGAAACGGATAATCGGATGCCGAAATTGGAAATTCGAAATTTGAAACTTGAAAACGCATTGGACCTTGTTTTTTCCCAATTTCTAATTTCAAGTTTCAAATTTCTATACGAAAACACCAAATCAAGAAAGTGTAAACTACTTTTTGGCTTAAATGAAGGATGCCCTCCATCCATTTTATCTTTCACGAAACGCTTTTTTTCCCAATATACACAGGAAAATCAGATAAGGAAAGGAAGACCTCAGCCGAAGTCTTCCATGATTTTTGTGAATGTGGACTGTCCGCTCCTCAAAACCCCACCGAATCCGCCACCGGGATCCCCCCAGGCGCCTGCAAGATAGAGCCCTTCGACAGGAGTCCTGTTTTTGATACGGTTCATGAACGTGTTATCCATGGCCTGCTCAAATCCGTAGATGGCCCCTTCAGGATTGCGGGTATAACGCCAGTTGGTAAGCGGTGTGGCGGATTCTTGCACTTCAATCATGGAAGAGAGACCCGGCACGACTTCTTTCTCAGCCCTCTGGATGAGAATTTTCGTCCACCTTTCTTTCTCCCGATTGTAGTCGTCTTTCTTTTCGGCCCGGTAGTCTGCTTCGTATTTTCTCCACGGTTCGTAACCCGATAAAAACAGGAGCATGAGGGAAGAAGTCCCGGGTTCTGAATACCCTTTATAGATATTGTCATAGATGCTGACACTGAAGGAGCCTTGTTCCACGGCGCCTTTGAGGCAGGATTCATAATCTGCTTCCGATCCCCGACCAGAGGCCACATGAATACCGGAGCCGTGTATTTTGCCCCTCAATTCCCGGTTCAGGCCCAGCCATACAATAAAAGAAGAGATGCTGGGACGATAACTTTCCAGCTCCTCAAGATAGTCGGTGGGGACCACCCCGGAGGGAAGCATCTTTTTCATGGTGGTCAGGGCACTGGCATTGCTGACTACAGCCTTGGCGGGAAGGATCTTGCCATCGGTGGTCTGGACCCCGGTTACCGCACCGTCCCTGGTCAGGATTTTTTCGGCGGCGGTTTCATAATGAATGGTCCCCCCCGCCTCTTCAATGACGTCGGCCAGGGCATCGCTCAAGGCCTGGGAACGCTTTTCGATGTAATAGGACCCGTTTTTCAGGTATCCACCCGTGGCATTTGCATAATAGAATGCGGACAGCTTTGCGGGGGGGAGTCCATAGTATCCCCACAGGGCTGACAATATGTCTTGAAGCTTGGGATTTTTAATATGTTCATTCAACATTTGAGCGAGGGTCTTCTTGCGGATGTCCCACATCTTGGGATACTGAAAGGGGAAAAGGAGCTTGATGAATTTCCCTTTCTTTTTGCTCAGCTTGTTTATTCCTTCGGAAACACCGATCATTTCTTCCACAAACGATTGAATCCCCTCTTTTTCATCCGGGAAATGTTTGCTCAACATATCTACATAGGCCTGGGGATTTCTCTGAGGAACCGAGAGTTCAAGCCCTTGGGTTTTCAATCGGTAGACTTCGGGAAGTTCCACCAGTTTCAGCCGCCTTAAGACGTCCAAATCTTCCAGGCACCGGGATGTGCCATTATTGTGAATGGAAGTGCCGTGAAGCGAGACTTCAAAGGTGAATTTACCCCCTGCCCGGTCAAAGGATGTGGCATAACCACCTGGAATATTGTGCTGTTCCAGCACGGTCACGGGGAACCCGCTTCTTGCAAGGTAAGCGCCGCAACAGAGGCCTCCAAGGCCGGCGCCGATGATGACAACGGGATAGTCTTCTTTTGGTCCCATTTTGGATGCGTAGGCGGAGATCTGCCTCCAATCCATGGCCAGGGCCGTGGCGGTCATGGCGGAGATAGAGAGAAAGGAACGTCTGGAAATTTTTTGATTTATCATTATGAGCCTCCTTTTAGGTCCTCAGCAATCCACTGGATACGGGTTTCTTGGTGCATTGGATGTTCATGAAATCTTTTCTTAGCGGCTGAATGATTGGGATTCTAGGGTATGGGATGTCTTTGTGCAAAGAGCAAGCGATGAAACCCGGAAAAAAGGGTGCGAAATGGAAGCTGCAGGAGTGAAATGAATTTTTTTCTGCGATGGATTAGGATGTCCACAAAAAATCAAGAAACTTGCCAGGTATACAATGATGAGATAATATTGTGATAGTCTATATTGATACTCTCGTAAAGAGTCCCCAAATCCGTCACCCCCGCGAAGGCGGGGGTCCAGGTAAGCGAGCATGCGAGACTCCGG
>CAYOWC010000102.1:0-11964 GCA_964407525.1 uncultured Desulfobacteraceae bacterium
CCTAATGTGGTGGTGAATTGGACCGATGTTCCGGCGTTCACCGGAGTTCCCGACATGTCGGTGAGTGTGGCAGTAATTACCGTGGAGCTTTTCCCGTCTGCCGGGATGCTGGTGGGGGTGGCTTTCAGCACAATAGAAACAGCCCCTCCCTCAAACGTCACAGATATGCTTTGTGTCACTCCGTTTGCCGTTGCAGTGACAAGAGCGCTTCCGGCAGTGGTTTCTGCGATGAGAGAAACCGACACGATACCGGTGAGGTCGGGAGTGGTTACCGTATAGGACTTGGCGCCGTTGCTGAATTTCCCCAAAGTCGTTGAAAAGGTAACCGAAGCCCCAGGGTTCGCCGGGTTTCCTGCGCTGTCGGTGAGTGTGGCCGTGATCTTCGTGGAGGTACTCCCGTCTGCCGGAATGCTTGTGGGATCGGCTGCCAAAATTATGGAAAAAGGATTTCCGCCTTTTTCGGTAAACGTCACGTACACCGATTGGGTGACACCGTTGGAAGTCGCTGATACAAGGGCTAAGCCGGTCGAGTTCCCCGAAATCAGGGAGACTGTTACGATTCCACTGCTGCCTTGTGTTGACACCGTATAGGATGAACTGCCGTTACTGAAGGCGCCTAAGCTTGTGGTGAAGGTCACCAGGGTCCCCGGGGTCACAGCCGCGCCGGTGCCATCCGTCAGACTAACCTGGATTGCAGAGGAGCTTTTTCCGTCTGCCCATATGGTGGTGGGGGTAGCAGCAATTGTCATCGCCACGGGAGCGCCGCCGAAACCGATGTAGATTGTCTGGCTTACTCCATTGGATGTGGCCGCCACGCGTGCGGATCCCGTCCCTGTAGAGGAAACCAGGGAGACCTTTACGATTCCGGTAGTGTCGGCAGTCTCTACCGAATAGGTTTTTGATCCGTTTAGAAAAGAGCCCAAGGTTGTGGTGAAGGTTATGAGCGTTCCGGGTATTACCGCGGCCCCGTTGGCGTCTGTAATGGTTGCTGTAATGGTCGAAGTACTTTCTCCATCTGCGGCGATCTCAGCGGGGTCAGCTGTAAGCGTAATGGAGACCGGTTTGCCTCCAAAGCCTACATATAAGGCTTGAGTCACATTGTTGGATGTGGCGACCACCCGGGCAGATCCCGCAGTGGTGCTTGCTATGAGGGCCACCCTCAAGATTCCGGTTGCATCAGATGTTGCCGCCGTGTAGTTTTGAGCGCCATTTACGAATGTTCCCAAATTTGTTGTGAAAGAGACCTCGGTCCCTGCAGTAACCGGTGAACCGGTTCCATCGGTCAGGGTGGCCTTGATCTCTGTCGAGGTCAGTCCGTCGGCCGGAATCTTCGTGGGATCTGCTTCCAGCTTGAGGGTGACGGCCTGCCCCCCTATTGCGATGTAAACGGACTGGGATACATTGTTGGAATTTACGGTAATTTTGGCGGTCCCAGGAGTTTTGCCTGCTATCAAGGCGACCTGCGCCAGACCCGTGGGGGCGGCTTCCCAGTCGGGCCATCCGTTGGCATCAAGGGGGGGCTGCGTCTGAACGCTATAGGAGGAACTTTGGTTCCTGAAATGCCCTAATGTTGTCTTAAACAATACGTCGGTGTAGTGGGGGACCGGGTTCCCGGCGCTATCCAATATTTTTGCAGTGATGATTGCGGAACTGCTGTTGTCCGCCGGCAGGGTCGAAGCATCCACAGCGAGGGTAATGGAACCAGTTGCACCTGTACCGCCTCCTCCATCGCCGCCTCCGCCCCCGCAGGAAGCCAGGAACAGGGAAAGGCCAAAGACGAAAACGCTCGTCAGGATAGATCGGAAAGTTCCATTTTTTCTCATCATTTTTTCTCCTAAATCGGAAAATTCTTTTTTTTTGGCGCGGATTGCAAGGATCACACGATCAATTTTTTGTTGTTACACAAAGAATTCAGGCGCCTGACTTCTTCGAGTGAAAAAACCTCAAGAGGCGGTCAAACCCTTTGTGAGCAAAGATGACTTTTTCTCGTTCTCATTTACCCGCATGGGAATTGTTCCGTATGGGTCTATGCTGGAGCATAAGAGCCTCCTGCGCTTTCTCAGGCAAATCCAGAAGAACAAAGTAAGACTCCGGATAGAGATAGTCCTGTGTGGATTCATCAATAATGCGCAGATATCCTTCCTGAGCAGCAGTCTCATCAGGCAGAAGCTGATAGTTTCACTTTTTCCAGATCTTCACAGTCTCTGTCTTCGATACAGATTGCAAACCTTAAAACTTGTAGTAAATGCCCCATAGCTATTGTTCCAAAAATGCTTTTATCTGCCCACTGTCCACTGTCCTCTGACCTCCGACTTCTGATCTCTGTCCTCCGACTTCTGATTTCTGTCTTCTGCCCTCTGCTTACTGCCTACTACTTACTCCCTACTCCCTACTGCCCTTCCAGCGTCCTCAGCATAACCTGGGCCTTTGTTGCTCCTTTTCCTTCCCCTCCATACTTGACGGCTAACTTCAATTCTTTGATGGCGTCTTCTTTTTTGTCCATTCTGAGAAGAAGCCGTGCCATGAGGAGATGGGCGCCCGAATCTCTCGGAAAGGAGAGGTTGGCGTCCTTATAGGCTTCCAAAGCCTTGTCCCAATCTTGCCTGGCCTCATAAGCACGGGCCAGGTTCAGGTATGCCATGAAGTAGGAACCGACTGTCTTGATGGCAAGCTGGTAGTTTTCAATGGCGTTCTCGTAATCCCCCTTGTTGAAATAGGCTGTCCCCATGTTATTGTAGGCGAACTGGGGTGTCTCGTAGAGTAGATTGTTGGCGGCGTCCTTAAAACAGAAGATGGCCTTGTCCCATTTTCCCATAAGCAGGTAAACGGTGCCCAGGTTGTTCCAGGCCTCGGGGAAATTAGACTTGTATTTCAGGGCCCGGTTGAAGTACTGGATCGAAAGATCGTATTTGCCCATATCCCTGCAGGCCAGGGCAATCTCCTGATTCAAATCGGGGTTTTTCGGGTCCAGTTTGTGGGCTTTCTGGAGTTCGGCGTACCCTTGCCTCACCTTCCCATCCGCTACCAGGGCGTTGCCCAGATTCCTCAGGGCCTCCGCCCGTCTGAGTTCGCCGGTTCGGTTTGTCGCGCAGGAGGCGAGAAAAACCGGGAGGAGAATCAGGAGCAACAGGAAGGAACACCGGGAACGAAACTTTACCGACATGCTGTTCAGACCCCTAACCCACTTGAATTGATTACCGATGGCGTAAGGAAGATCAACAGTTCTGTTTTCCCCTCTGTCCTGCTTTCGGCTTTAAAGAGCCAACCCAGAAAGGGAATGTCCTTGAGCCACGGGATTCCTGAATCCGAGACCTGCTCCTCTTTTTGATAGATGCCTCCGATGACGACTGTCTCCCCGGTCTTTACGATCAGGGTACTCGTGATCTTCTTTTCAGTCCGTCCCGGTGGAGATTCCTGAATAATTCCTGTTCCCGTGTTCGATTGTTCAGAGGGAAGGGCTTTGTCGTCTGTTACCTCCACCACCATGGTCACGTGAGAGTTGTCCGCACTCACCGTGGGACTGACTTTCAGGGAGAGTACCGCGGGGATCTGTTCGAAACCGATGGTATCCTGGGTCCTGACGGAAAAGTATTCCACGGTCCCCCGTGAAACAAAGGCCTCCCCCCCGTTCACGGTCATCACCCTTGGGGCCGAGATGATGTTGACCTGCTGATCTTCCTGAGCCAGGGCCAGGGAGGCGTCCAGAGCGAGAGAACCCAGCCCCCCGCCGGTGAGCCAGCCGAGGGCCATCCCGATATTGGGTTCCCAGGATGCCGGGGCGTTGGTGGAAAACTGGGTGCTGCCTATGGAATTGGAACCGGAGTTGTACCAGTCCGCCTGAAATCCTGGAGTTTTGGTGTCCAGGGAACTCCACCTGATTCCCAGATCCCTGATAAAGCCCGTCGTAGCCTCCACCACCCGCGCTTCGATCATCACCTGTTTTTCAGCAACGTCCAGTTTGGAGATAAATTCCTTGACCTTGTCCACCTTGGCCCTCACGCCATTGGCGATGATCATGTTGGTCCCGGCGTCATAGGAGAGATACAGGTCCAGGGCCTTGATCTTGGTTGCTTTTCCCTGTTCCTCCTCGCCCTCTTCCTTTTCCTCTGATTCGCCTCCTTCGATGTCCAGAATGCCCATGACAGGGGGGTCGGCATTTGGGTCGCCCATCAGCATCTTGTATATGTCCCCTGCTTTTCTGTTCCGTATCACGATGAATTCAATGATCTTGGCTTCGAATATTCCCTGGAGCCGCTTGGCCGCCATGAGGGCGTTTTTTCGTTTCTTCTCGGCAATTTCCATGTCTACCAGCTTGGTCCTGGGAACCACCCAGAGCACATCATTTTCAATCTGGTAGGTGAGTCCGTTGGGCCGAAGAATCATTTCGATGGCCTGATCCCAGGGGATGTCGTCCAGGGTCATGGAAATCTTTCCTTCAACATCAGACCCCCAGACTATATTGATGCCGGCCACTTCGGAGATTAACCGGAGAATATTTCTGATATCCGTGTCTACGAAATTAAAGCTCATGTGCTGGCCTGCGTACTGCTGAGACGTTGTTTCGTATATGATAGCTTTGGATTCCGTTCTCTTTCCGCTACTGCTTTTCTTCGGGGGAGGTGTGGGCAAAATCTGAGGGGGGTTTCTTTTTGCCTGACCGACAATTTTTTCAGGACGCGGAGCCGAAGCGCGGGCAGCGCTTTTGGGGAAAGAGGCAAAATCCACCTGCAGGGCTGATCCGCTCCAGCTGATGTGATATGGGGCCAACTCTCTGAGTGTTATAATGAACGTGACATCCTGACTGCCTTCGGGATGAATTACTTTTATGCGGTCCACTGCCCCTTCAAAGGATTTTGAATGGATTTCCTTTGCCAGTGAACGGCTTATGGTGGTGTCTTTGAAATCGAGAGAGAGAGCCTTCCCATTCAGTCTCGGCTGGTACGCCAACTCCTTTTCACTGAAAATAGCCAGTCTCGTCCTGTTTTTTTTCGGTTCAGACACTTCCACTTTCAGGATCTGGGGAAGGAAAGAAGATGTCGATGGCGTGGCGACTTCTACGGTGTCTGCCCGTTCTGTTGATCCTGCCGGTCCGATTGCGATCCGGATGAGGGGACCTTCCGTGGTTACTGTGCACGTATCCCCTTCCTCCCGCAGATAGATGACAATACCGGTGTATCCGGAACCGCGATCTTGTACGCTTATATCCCGTACGGGGCCATTTTTTTCACTGATGGCGTGTGAAAATGTGTTGGAGGGGATACCTTTTATATCAAGGCAGATACGGGGAGGCGAAGACAGGGTGAAAAACGGGCTGAAAGTGGTTTCGGCGGAGCTTATAATGGAAATGACAGACGTATCGCCTTCCGGCGCTAACTGGATGGTCTCTAAAACAGGTGTCCCCGGGGCAATTTCATCCGGGGTTGCCTCAGGTGTGGCACAAGCCCACAGAAAAAGAGATGCGATCATAATGAGGGCATAAAACAGATGCCCTGCCAGTTTGCGGATTTTTCCATTCATGTTGTTATCCCCGGTTTGAATTCGTCCTCTTCTACGATCATAATCCGAAAACCTTGAATACTTCTGTTATCTTCCTGATCCCTTTTACGGGATCATCCTTACTTCCTTCTATTTCAACCCTTCTGACAAAGATCTGTGGTATGTCCCTGCGATAGACGTAGTTGACCACGTAGATGTTCAGCCCCGGTTTTACAGAAAACTTGAATCTTGTCACAAACTCCGCCCTGGGTCTCTTGGTCCCGTAGTCACTTTCCGCCATCGGCATCAAGGTTGCAGTAGCGACATGAAGTCCCACCGACATCATGATGGGCCAATCCTGGTCCGCGGTGTGCAGTTTCCACCCCATGCCGGTTTCCAGAAGGGAAAGTCTCTTGCTTTTGCCGGGCCTGTTCCACAGGTACATGAAACGAAGGCCGGTATCGCCTTTTTCAAACGGGATGAAATAGTAATCGCTGCTTTTCTGGAGAACGTACGGTTCGAGCGGGTAGGCGGAATCTGCGCTTGTTTTGATGACAAGAGAACTTTCTTTAATGATATAGCTCAGTTCCTTCAAGGTATCCGGACTTTTGACACGACTTTGCATCACCTGGCCCGTTCGGTTACGAAGGGCCCCTGCATTTTCTTCCTTTCTCATATCATAGACCAGCCCATCCCCTTTAATCTGCCAGGTAGGGTTGAGGTCGTCGCAGAGAGGCTGGCTCAGGAAGATCACCTTTGCCAGGTTTTGCTCTTTTTGAAAAGCCATGATCTCTTTTTCTCCCGGGATTACAATCCGGGTAAAAAAATCAAAGCCCGATTTGGTCAAGTTTACTTTCCACTGGTCCGGCACGTCTTTTCCACCGTCTTGAATGTCTCGATCAAACGGTTCCAGTTCCCATTTGTTGTAGTGGGGCGGAACGGTTCCCCAGAGGGAGATCCGGCACCGCAGATCTGCCAGGGATACGGTATTTATTGTGCCCAGAAAATAAACATCCGCTCCCACCTCATCCGCCATCCGTTCTCTTAACATATGGCTTTGATCAAATTTATCGGCGGACAGCGCCATCCCTTCGATAAATTCCTGAACAGGCACAAGCTCAAACTGATTGTGACTTCCAAAGGCGAGTCTGATCCTGTTTGAAATGTATCTTGAGCCTACGGTAATGTTTCCTTCCTGATCAGCCAAATCAAAGATCGCAATTTTTATGACCGGTTTGTTTTTGTTGTGGAAATACTTTGTGGCGATTCTCTCCATCAGGGAATGCGAAAGATGGTCGATGCCGGCATTGAGCAGAGGGGTACCATCGGTCATTGTCAATTCGACTTGTTTTCTTTCTTCCGTATCTTCCATAAGCCGAACACCGCCGCCACTACGTTGTGTTTGCTGATCGCCTGGATGCACTACGATAGGGACTCCCCCGGCGCAATTGGCCGACTTCTGGTAAAACAATCCCAGCAACAGCATTAGAAACACAAATGAGATAATCTCTACAGCCCTTTTCATGAACCTCTCCTCATTCTCATGAGTGACAAGTGATAGGTGATAAGTGATGTGCGATTCAGATTGTTTACGGTTTACAGTTAAAATAGCCTACAAATGTCAACCGTGAACCCTGAACCACTCATTCGAAGAGTTCATCCTGCATCTTGAGTTCCACTGGCTTGAACTTGATTTGGAACTTTTTGTTCAGATAAGGTTCTTCGATAACAATCGTTTTGTTGCTATACAATATTTTTTTTATGATTCCCCCGTTTGTTCCGATGGCAATACCCTTTTTCAATATGAATCCCATGCCTCTCGGGTCCCTGACCATGGCCCAGTCTTTTTTTCCGTCCTGAACAATGGCGGTGAGAGTAAGCTGAGACAGTTCCAGTTTCTGCAATTCTGTTTTTTGCTCTTTGAGCTTTTCAAGCATTCTCTCCGCTGCAATCTGCTCCTGTTTCAGCTTCTCTTCCCTTGCAAGCTGTTCTTTTCTCTTTCTCTCATTTTCCAGTGATTCATTTTGCTTGCTTCGGATAAAATAGGAGACAAAGGGGTCCGGCAGTTTTTCCGGATCAAAAGAAGGCCGCGATTTTGGCGTTTCCGGTTTCATGGTCTCTTGTGTCTCTTTCTCTACCTGGTTTCCGGCCAGAACCGGCGAAAAAACGAAGTCGGCACACACCATTATGAACGCGCAGGAGAAAAACAGAAGATATGTTATGAGGCGTATAAACATGGCCTATTTTTTCCCCTTGCCTTTCCCTTTTTTTGGCTTTTCTTCTTTTTCTTTGAACCGGTAAGTTATAGCCTTGCATCTGGTTATGAGTCTTACGGAAAGGTTGTCCTTGGGCCTTATGGTGACATTAATGATGTTTACAATACGTTTCATCCGGCTGACCCTATAAAAAAACTGGGCCACATTCCGGTAATCCCCCTCCACTTCAATGGCCACCGGGATTTCAGCAAAAAAATCCTGTTCCGCTTCCAGTTCGGGTACAAACAGCTTGAATTCCAGGCCGGACTCTTTTCCTAATTCGGTTATTTCTCTGAGCAGACTGGGGATCTCTCTCTCGTCCGGCAGGAGTTCGAGGGCTGCCAGAAGTTTCTTGTCGATTTCAGCCTTTTTTGCTTTCAAGGCGGGCATGTTTTTTGCCCTGATTTTCCCTATCCTGATTTTATCTTCCAGAGACGTAATCTCATTTTCCGTTTGTTTGATTGCTTCAGCCTTGGGCATGTAGATGAGGAAAATAAATCCTCCGCAGATAAGCACAACTGAACCGAAAAAGATCAGAAGCCTGTGGAGACGCTTGAGTTTTTCCGCCTTTTTGTTGATGGCGTCAAATGGTTTTTTCCAGGGGATCCCATTTATTTTGAATTTCATCATTTGCTATTTCCCCTTCTTTCCATCTTTTTTCTCGGGTTTCGGCTCAGGTTTGCTGAAACTGACTTTACCGGTCAAGACGAAGTTGGATGCCTTTAGTTTATAATCGGGGAAATGCTGCAACTGGGTGCTCTTTAAGTCAACGGTTGTAATATGTTCGGCCTTGCCTAAGCTGGTCATAAAACGCGCCACGGTGTTATGGTCCATTGCCGTGCCCTGGAGCGTCAACAGACCCTTGGATTCGGACAGAGAACGCAGCCACAACTTTTCCACGGGAGCTGCAAATGCAACCTCCTCCAGCAACTGGAGGGCCTCTGTCCTGTGGCTTTCCAGGCCTTCAATGACTCCAAGCCGGGTTTCTACAAGCTTGATTTCCTTTTTGAGGATGGCCATCTCCCGCATGATTTTGTCATATTTTTTGGATTCATCCCTCAGCTGGGTTTCCCTCTTTTGAAGATTATCCAGTTTATGGGTCAGAGAAATATGCAGGTAGCCGCTGACGACAAAAAGAAAAAGCATGGTGAGAAGAAAAATGCTGACTTCCCGCCTGATATTTTCCTTTTTTCTGGCTGCCCGAAATGGCAGTAGATTTATCTTTATCATCTAAAACCTGCAATTAGCTTTTAGCCATTAGCCCGCCCACTGCAGCGACTTGTTCGGCTTCCGGTATACTGGCCATAGTCTCCCACAAGTAGTCCTCTGAATGACAAATCCTCATCCAAGTCGGGCCAATGGAGACCGTAGGGAGATATTTCGATGTTGTTCAATTGCTCCTGCGTGCCACCCGCAAGACATCGATTTTCAGCAATCGGAAAACGGATAATCACACCACTCTCCATCTCAATAACGACATGGCCACGCTCACAACGTGCAGTGCACGCAGTGTCAACCAAGGTGCTCATACCATTTCTCCATAATTAGGTTTCTATTCTCAACGGTAAGTTTGAGCGCCTTGCTTAACTCGCTCATCTTAAACCCTTGAGATTCACGCAATTCCACAAGTTCCTCGACGTCAAAGACAGCTTCACCGCCCCCATAGCGAACATGAACATGGATCGGCCCATGTTCGTTGCTGTAGAAGAAGAACTTGTATCCATCTTTCTCAAATACAACCGGCATCAATAACTCCGTGCTCACCGAAATTGCCGTACAGTTCATTGCTTTTTTCACGTATCACCTAAAAAACGCAATCAGCTTTCAGCAATTAGCAGTTAGCTTGAAAATCGCAAAGACTTACATGCTTTTCACCTTGATTGGAGTTCTCATTTTTTGATGCTACACCATTTTATCCTACAATATCACATATGGCATGTCTGATAGCTAACCGCTGATTTCATCCATCAGGTATCATTATTTGTCGCCGATACTTCTCAGCGCCAGACCCACTGCCACACCGGCCTGTGGCGCCATATAGTTCAGATAATCAAGATCGAAATACTTTTCATTGATGGCAATATCAAAAAATGGGTTCAATTCCGATACGGTGATACCGGTTTCCATTTCAAGGTACCGGGCAAACCCCGGCAGCCTGCAGGAACCGCCGGCTAACAGAATTTCTTCGATGGGCCCACCGGAGTATGTCCCTGCTACGAATTCCAGTGCACGCCTGATTTCCCGAGCCCAGGTCGAGGCCTGTGAAGTGAAAATACTTTCCAGATCCACCGGGCTTTTTTCCCCCGATCCACCCAGTTTGATTTTTTCCGCTTCCTCAAAAGGCAGATCGAAAGCGGTCATGATTTCTCCATTGATTCTTGCCCCGCCATAGGCTGAATCCCTTGAAAATATGGAGATACCATTTCTTATAGTGTTTATCTGGAGTTCGTTGGCTCCTATGTTCACGATGGCATAACTGCCCTGGGGGGTTTCAACACTTATTTCCACTGCGTTTTGAAGGGCAAATACGTCAACGTCCAGAACAACAGGATTGAGGTTTGCGGCATTAACCAGGTTGATATATTCTTCTACCACATCTTTTTTAGCGGCGACCAGCATAACATCCATCGCCTGCGAATCAGGAGCCTCTTGTTTGTCGGTTTCCTCTTCATCCCGGTCTGGGCCAGGTAAAACGGCAAAATCGATATTGACATCAGTAATATCAAAGGGAATATGTTTTTCAGCCTCTTCCTGGATGAGTTTTTCCAGTCCTGAATCATCCGTTTGGTCCACTTCAATTTTTTTTGCAATGACTGCATAACCGGAAAGGGATACGGCCACGTTCCGGTTGTTTACTTTCAGATTGTCAAACAGGTTCTTGACAGCGGTGGAGACGGTTTCCATGTCCTTGATAGAGCCTTCCACAATAGCTCCGTGAGGGACTTTCACGATACCGAAATTTTTGAGGTTTCTTCCGCTCTTGGTATGTTCGATTTCCACCAATTTAATGGAGCAGGAACCTATGTCGAGACCAACAAGCTGATTTTTCTTGGGAATTGCCATAATTTTTTAAAGGGCGCTGAGGGGAGAAATACCCTTTTCAGGTCGATTCTTGTTCGTTCGGAACAAGGTTGCTTTTATCTGGAATTGCACATTCAAGTATTTCATCAGAAGTAATAGTGCTCCAAGCCAACCGTATTATGAGAAGTTTTAGCTGTTAGCGATCTGCTAATTTTCCGACTCATAGCAGAAAAATCCCCTATTGTCAATAGTATAGATTTCTGAGTCCCGATCTGATGCTTGGTTGTTGAGGAGGGATTTAAAGATGTACGAAGAAATGCGAACGAGTAGAATTTCCTTTACATCGGAAGCTGGAAGAATTACCTTTCGGTGGAAAAAAATATAAGGGGGCGTTTCTTGAGCGTTAAAGAACCAAAAAGCAAACTTAGAAAGAAGAGCGTATTCCGTGAATATGCGGAAGCAGCGGCCATTGCAGTCATATTGGCTCTTTTCATACGGACCTTTGTGGTACAGGCTTTCAAGATCCCTTCCGGGTCTATGGAGCCAACCCTGCTTGTCGGCGACCACATTCTGGTAAACAAATTCATCTATGGCATAAAAATTCCGTTTACAGACAAGACGTTGATACCCATAAGTGACCCAAAGCGGGACGATGTGATCGTTTTTATCTACCCGATGGACACAAGCAAAGATTTTATAAAGCGGGTCATCGGCCTTCCGGGCGACAAGGTGGAGATGAAAGATCAGAAAATTACGATCAACGGGGAACCTTTTGAAGATACCCATGGTGTCTTTACGAGAAATCTATCTTCTGATAGAGGCCTGGTCCGCGAAGGTTCAGCGTTTGGTCCCGTCACGGTTCCCGAGGGGAAACTGTTTGTTATGGGGGATAACCGGGATCATAGCTACGACAGTCGGTTCTGGGGATTTGTGCCCATCGAGTCGGTAAAAGGAGAGGCCTTTATCATTTACTGGTCATGGCCTCACTGGAAACGGTTCCTGCACATCATTGATTAGTTTCTGAAATATGGAATCAGCGGTTGGCATTTGATGGCTTGGTCATAACGTTGGCCATTAGAGTTGTTATCTTAATCGTAATCATAATCGAAGAGCCTTGGAATAGGTTAAAAGGAGTATGATTAAGATTGAGATTATGAACTACCGAATGTTCCAGGTTTCAACCCTCCAAAATCCGCTTTTTGTACCCTCAATT
>CAYOWC010000102.1:12064-14385 GCA_964407525.1 uncultured Desulfobacteraceae bacterium
CTACCGAATGTTCCAGGTTTCAACCCTCCAAAATCCGCTTTTTGTACCCTCAATTCAGATAAACTTCCAGATTCTTCCATAAACGCTTGACAACACAAAAGTATCATTTTACTTTACTGTGTTGTACTGGATATAGATTTTCGACCTGCATGCTTACCTGTTAATGATATGATTAGTCAGATAGAAAGGAAAGATTTTATGGGAACAACGACAAAGACAGTAGAAGGAAATGAGGCGGCAGCTCATGTGGCTTATGCCATGAGTGATGTGGCGGCCATATACCCGATTACACCATCGAGCACGATGGGGGAATATGCTGATGAATGGGCTGCTCACGAGCGAAAGAACATCTTTGGTCAGACCTTGAAAGTGGTGGAAATGCAGTCAGAGGCAGGCGCTGCCGGCGCCTTGCATGGCGCCTTGTCCTGTGGAGCCCTGAGTACTACCTTCACGGCGTCCCAGGGGCTTTTGCTCATGGTCCCCAATATGTACAAAATTGCCGGGGAATTGATGCCGTGCGTTTTTCATGTATCCGCCAGGGCCATTGCTTCCCATGCCCTTTCCATATTCGGGGATCATGGGGACATCAATGCCGTACGTCAGACCGGGTTTTCCTTGCTGGCATCGGCCTCAGTCCAGGAAGCCATGGATCTGGCTCTTGTGGCGCATCTCGCATCCATTCGTGCCAGCCTGCCTTTCATCCATTTTTTTGATGGGTTCAGGACCTCGTCGGAAATCCAGAAAATCGAATTTATTGACTACGACGATATGGCCGGACTTGTGGACTGGGAAGGCATCGATCTTTTCAAGAGCAGGGCCATGAATCCGGAACATCCCCAGTTGAGGGGGACGGCCCAGAATCCCGATATCTTTTTCCAGAACAGGGAAGCCTCCAATCCTTTCTACGAGCGTATTCCGACCATCGTGCAGGAGGAGATGGAAAAGGTCGGGGACCTGGTAGGCCGTGCCTATAACCTGTTTGATTATGTGGGTGATCCGGAAGCGGACAGGGTGATTGTCTCCATGGCCTCAAGCTGCGATACCATTGAGGAAACGGTAAATCATCTCAATAAGGGAGGGGAACGTGTCGGCCTGGTGAAAGTTCGTCTTTACCATCCTTTTTCCGCGGAACATTTCCTGAGAGCCCTTCCTGCTACGGTGGAAAAGGTCGCCGTGCTTGAAAGGACCAAGGCTCCTGGTTCCCTCGGAGAACCTCTGTACCAGGATGTATGCACCGTTTTCCATGAGAAAGGTGATTTCCAGGAAGTAGTGGGCGGCAGATACGGTCTTGGAAGCAAGGATTTTACCCCTTCCATGGCAAAGGCGGTTTTTGACAACCTGAGATCCAGGGGGCCCAAAAACCATTTCACGGTGGGAATCGTGGATGATGTGACCTTTACTTCCCTGAAAGTGGCCGAAGATTTTGATCCCACACCAGAGGGAACGGTGAGCTGCAAATTCTGGGGACTTGGGGCCGACGGAACGGTAGGCGCCAACAAGAACGCCATCAAGATCATCGGTGAGAATACCGATATGTTCGCCCAGGCGTATTTTGCCTACGATGCCAAGAAGTCCGGAGGCATCACCATGTCTCACCTGCGGTTCTCGCCCCACAGGATTCAGTCTCCCTATCTGTTAGAGACGGCGGACTTCATTGCCTGCCACAACCCATCCTTTGTAAACGAGTATGAAATCCTTGAAGGAATCAAGAACGGAGGGTCTTTTCTCCTCAATTCCGCCTGGAGCCTTGAGGACATGGAAACGAAGCTCCCGGACCACATGAAAAGGACGATTGCGCAGAAAAATATCGCCTTTTATAATATTGATGCGTTGGATATCGGCAAGGCTCTTGGTCTGGGCGCCCGGATCAACATGATCATGCAGGCGGCCTTTTTTAAGATCGCCAATGTCATCCCGCCCGAAGAGGCCTTCGGATTCATGAAAGACGCTATCAAGAAGACCTACGGAAAGAAAGGCGATAAGATTGTCCAGATGAACATGGACGCAGTTGACCAGGCTGTGGGCGCACTCAATAAAATTGAGGTTCCCGAGTCCTGGGCAATGGCCGGACACGAGGACTACATGGAAAAGGACGAGCCGGAATTTGTGACCGATGTCATGCGTCCCATGCTTGCACAGCAGGGAGATAAACTTCCGGTCAGCTTGATGCCGCCGGACGGAATTTTCCCTACAGCCACGACCCGGTACGAAAAAAGGGGCATCGCCACCAACGTGCCGGAATGGATTCCGGAAAACTGTATCCAGTGCAACCAGTGTGCCTTCGTGTGTCCTCACGCGGTGATCAGGCCGGTGCTGGCGCG
>CAYOWC010000103.1:0-14357 GCA_964407525.1 uncultured Desulfobacteraceae bacterium
GGTAAAAAGCCATCCTGATTTCATTTCTTCCTCCTCAACCAATACCTGAATTCTGAAACAATCACAAAAAGCAATGCCGCACATAAGAAATTGACCAGGCCGAACAGAACAGGTGTTACAGCCAACGCACCTATCATAACGAGAAGAACGCCTGCCATCATAATATATTGAAAACGTTCTTTATGGATTTTTTTTGCCGTGACAGAAACCAATTGTAGAAGCAGGCAGGTGACCCATGTTTCAACAAGAATAACTAATATTACCAGACTCATTGCCCAATGCGGTTTACTCCCAACAAATCCATGCCATTCGTCGTTAATTTCAGTGTAGTAAATACCATTAAGCACCTGGTTAATGGCGTGAGCAAAAAGAAAAACACCCGGCATTCCGTAAGAATCATCTTTATTATCTGGAGTAAAATCGGTAGGGCTGTACGGTGTACAAAAATAATCAGTATCTTCTAAGCAAAGGCCGAGCAGAACGATTTTATCTGAAAACACTTTCTCTTCAACCCACCCGTTATAGATCTCGTGATAGGGAATTCTTTTGAAGGGTGTCTCAGCAAAAGCAAGCCATAATCTTTCCGGAACCGGTTTCCCAATCAAATGAACCCCGCCGCTGTCGATGGAAGGGGCTAATCTGAGTTTTGCCGCCAGTGCCTGGACAAAAAAAGCAGGGCTTTCAACGGGTAGTCTAGACACTTCCATCCTGTCCCACGATCTCAGATACATGACTTTCTTAAGCCAGTCGAGGTCCCTGAAAACAGAGATGAAACCCCACGCAACTTCCTGGTAAATTTCTTGATCCCGCGCATTCCGGTACTGACCCACGATGATGGGAAAATGCCTCTCTTTTGCCAGTTTCAACTCGTTGACAAATACGGCTGTGGCTTTTTTTTCCTGCTCGCCGTGAGCGGGAGAAAACCAGAAGTCAAACCCCAAGGACCCAGCCCTCATTTTGATGAGATACTGGATGACTGTCGCATGGTAACTGCGCCATGCTTTAGGATCTTCCTGAAAAGACGGGGGAACCTCTCTCCCCTTTTTCACGTTCATTTTTCGATGTTCATCAGGCCCAATGGTTACAACAACCACCTCCTGGGAATTGGGGATTAATTTGAGCCGGCATTGCCACATTTTGGTCAACAGGTTCAATTTAAAATGATTTACGACGGGCATGAGCAACAACATCAGAAAGCAGGTGATCAAAACGTTTCTGACGAACGGCTTCTTTCCACTGCCCCCTTTCTTCCTCCCCGAGATATCTTCTAAACCATCTCTTTTCCCTTTCGCATCATCGCCCCACCTTATATGATAGGCCCTGATCGGTTCTTCTATGTTCTTAACATGCTGAAGTCCGACGAAATCGTATGCATATTGCAGTTTTCTTTTGACCTGGTCATATGAGGTTCCCGAGATACAGACCCCACCGGGTTTTGCCAAACCTTCAAGCCTTGAAGCAATATTCACGCCGTCGCCATAGATGGCGCCCTCTTTCACAATCACGTCCCCGATATTGATACCGATCCTGAATATCATCTTCCGCTTTTCGGGCAGGGCTGCATTTCGCCCCTCAATTGCATCTTGAATCTTTACGGCGCACTCCACAGCATCGACGGCACTGCCGAATTCAGCCAACAGGTTGTCGCCCGGAGAATCCACCACGCGTCCCCTGCGATCTTCTATAAGCGCCCTAATGATTTGACGATAGGCCGTAATCGTTTTTACGGTAAAGACTTCATCATCCCCCATCAACCTGCTGTAGCCATGCACATCAGCGCTTAGAATCGCTGCGAGCTTTCTATGTATAGAAGAATCAGGTATGCGAATCTTTTTCAATATCCCTCTCTCACTCCTCCGCGTACTCCTCAACCGCCATTTCGCCCAATTTGAATTTCTGCACTTTGCCACTCTTTGTCATGGGAAATCCGGATACAATTTTGAAAAAATGCGGCAGGGAGGCATCCGGTATATAGTCCCTTGAAAACGCGGCCAGAGAAATGGGAGATAAATCCGACCCTTCTTCCGCCTTGATCCAGGCTGCAAGTTCCTGTCCCCTTTTGTTATGTTCAAAACCGAAAACATGGGCTTCCAATATCTCAGGGTGTCTATACAAAATTTCTTCCACTTCTACCGGATAAATTTCAACGCCATCTCTTACAACCACATCTTTCACACGACCGGTAATCCTGAAATACTCATGTTCGTCCATCACCCCAATATCGCCCGTGTGAAACCATCCTTCCCGGTCTATGGCGTCAGCGGTGGCCCCGGGCATCTTGTAGTATTCCTGCATGAGCAATCCTTTGGTACAGAGTTCCCCCCGTTGTCCCGCAGGCAAATCCTCACCAGTAGTCGGGTTCACAATTTTAACTTCATTGCAGGAAAGAGCCCTACCAATGCTCCCCACCCTCAACGCAATGGGATCTTCTGGATGGGTCATGGTTACCCACGAGGACGTCTCAGTGATTCCGTATCCCACAGTAAGGCCGGAAATCCCTATTTCCTCAACAAGTCTTCTCATCAATTTTTCAGGACAGGGTGCGCCTCCGATGATCCCCCTTTTGACTGTTTGCCACCTCTTCTTCCTGAAATCAGGGTGGTCCAGAAGTCCCGTCAACATGGAAGGAGAACCATACACCGCAGTACATTTTTCTTCATGAATAGTCCGCAGAATCTTCTCGGGCTCAAAGGATTTGCTGGGCATCACGATGGAAGCCCCTCTCAGCAATCCGGAAAGGGCGATGCAGGTATTTCCAAACATATGGAAAAGAGGGAAAAAAAGGCATAATCGGTCCTGATCCGTAATTCCCTGACGCCTCGTGGAAGAGATCGATTTATTCATCAGTCCCATGTGGTTCACCACCACCCCTTTAGGTTTTCCGGTAGTGCCCGAGGTGTACATAATAGCAACAGGATCTTCCGGCTCAACCATCCTTTCCGCTTCGATAAAGTCGTCCTGGTGAATATCTCCACCCATGGCCGTCAACTCGCTCCATAAAATAGCGCCGCTCAAAGATTTATCGGATATCAAGACCAGATTTTCCAAATGGTCCAGCCCATCCCGGACTCCCATAATCGCATCGAAATACTCATCGGCTTCAAGACCTGCCGCCAGAACAATCGCTTCACATTCGGGCTGACCCAGCACGACCTTCAGCTGTTTCAGATCTATATCCTGCTCTATGGGCACGGTAATGGCTCCGATTCTTGCCAATGCGAGCATGGAAATAATCCACTCAGGAATATTCGGACCCCAGAGAGCGACCTTGCTCCCTTTCCGGACCCCCATATTCATGAATCCCCTGGCAGCCCTTTCCACCTCCCACCACATGAGTCCATAACTGAATCTCATTCCTGATTCCGAATGAACAATTGCGTCATTATTGGGAAATTTTTCCGCTATTTCTCCAATAGCCTGTCCAAATGTTCTTTGTATCGGTTCCATAATCGATCTCCTCTATTTGAAGGATCAAAGGATGGTACAACGCACAAGTCCGACTCCCGACCATATGCTATCACCAAACCGCCCATAAGACAAGGTTCCCCGGAAAAAGCGGACAATTCACCTTTTTCATATCCCTTGCCAAAGCGATAAAAAAGATTATATAGAAGCATACATTTTCAATTCCATTGTTGGGAAAACAGAAACAGCCAAAAGAGATAATAAATAATTGAGATGAGCCTTGTCACTGCCATAAAAATATCCCTTCATTTCCTTGAAAGAGAGCTCTTTGACGAAATCAATTTCAGTGTGGAAAAGGGAGAAAGAATCGGTCTTGTGGGCCCGAACGGTTCAGGAAAAACAACCCTGCTTCGGATTATCATGGGGGAAATCTCCCCAGATCATGGAACAGTAAATATCTCAAGAGGGTCCCGTGTGGGATACCTGCCCCAGGACATCCAGGAAACATCCTCGGACTCCCTGCTTCGCTCAGTACTTCACTCCATCCCCGGCAGACTGAAATTGAAAAAGGAACTGGAGCAGGCGGAAAATGCACTCAACGCCTGTTCCACTAAAGAAGATCAGGCCCTTACGGGCAAAAAGATCGCCGAGATACACCATGAAATTAACCGGATCGATCTGGAATTCCCCAATCACGACGCTGAAAAGATCCTGCTAGGTCTGGGATTCAAAATTGATCAGTTCGAAATGCCGCTCTCAGCGCTGAGTGGCGGCTGGAAAATGCGTGCAGCCCTCGCAAGTCTTCTTTATCAGAAACCGGATCTTCTCCTTCTTGATGAACCTACCAATCACCTTGATATGCCATCTGTTCGATGGCTGGAGCAATATCTTCAAAATCATCGGGGCGCCATACTCCTGGTATCCCACGACAGGGAATTCCTGAACCGACAGGTTAGCCGCATCGTATCATTTGAAATGGAAGGAATGAGGTCCTATTCGGGCAATTACGATCATTACCTGAAAGCCCGATCCGAAGAGGTCAAGTCCCTTGAAGCAAAAGCTAAGAATCAGGACCAGAAAATAAAAGACGCACAGAAATTCATTGACCGGTTCAGATTCAAGTCCACCAAGGCAAGGCAGGCACAGAGCAAGATCAAGCTCCTCGAAAAGATGGAATTGGTGAAAACCCACCGTTCCAGTAAAACCATCCGCTTTTCGTTTCCGGATGCTCCCCGTTGCGGCAGGATAGTAACAACTATCAGCAATCTCTCAAAAAGCTTTGCCACAAACATCCTTTATAAGGACCTGAACTTGACCATTCCCAGAGGAGACCGTATCGCCATCATCGGTCCGAATGGTTGCGGGAAAACCACCCTGCTGAAAATGATTGCGAGAGAAATGCTGCCTGACTCAGGAGACATCTCCCTGGGACACGAAGTAGACATTGCCTACTTCGCCCAACACCATTCTGACATGCTGGACCCGGGAAAAACCGTAGTGGAAGAGGTTTACAAAGCGGTCCCTGAAGCAACTATCGGTTTTGTGAGATCTGTCTGCGGCGCCTTTCTCTTTTCAGGCGCAGATGTGGACAAGAGAATCAATATCCTCTCCGGGGGCGAAAGGGCGAGGGTTTCCCTCGCCAGACTCCTGGTGAAACCTGGGAACTTCATGTTGATGGATGAACCCACAAACCACCTTGACATCCAATCATCTGAAACTCTCATCGATGCTTTGAAAGATTACAGTGGAACGCTCCTTTTTGTTTCCCATAATCAGTCTTTCGTCAACGGTCTTGCCACAAAGATATGGGATGTCGTAGAAGAAGGAATAGTGGAATATCCGGGAAGTCTGGATGAATACTACCAGAGCATTCAGGACAAAGAGAAGAACGCCGTTGACGCCATGTCTACTCCCGAAAAAATTGGTCAGGGGAGAAACACCGGAAAGACAAGGGAAGACAAAAAGAGGGAAAAAAGGGAAAAAGCAGAGAAACGGCAACAGATTCACAACACCGTCAAACCGATCCGGGTCAATCTAGCCCACGTGGAAGATCGAATTGCAAAAATGGAAACCAGGCAGAAGGAAGTCGAAAAAGACCTTGCCGATCCCGACATTTTCCAGGACCAGGAACGGTCTGTTCCCCTGTTGGCCGAATACAAAAACCTGAGAGAAGAGTTGGATACATCGTTTCTTGAATGGGAAAAACTTCAGGAAAAGCTGGAGCTGGCTAAAAGCAGTTTGGAAGAATGAAACTGAGTTCAGGGTTCAAAGGTTCAGCGGTTCATGGTTGCCAGCTAACAACGCCTGGCTTTGCCCTGTGCCGATAGCCGACACATGAAACCTTGTTCCGTAAGTTTCTTCCTCGATCAGCTCCCGCTATAAAGCAGGAAGGCGGCGCTCATAAGAAGCGGTGCGAAACAGAGAACCTTATGAACCCTTGAACCTTTGAACCGCTTCACAGGAGACTCGAATATGTCTGTCAAAGAAGACCACAAGGTGCTTTTAAAAACCATGGGATTAACAGAGAAGGATTTCGATCTGTTTGATGTAAAACATGTTCGATATGAATATGATGGGGAGAAAGGGGTCCGGATTCACGACCCTTTCTATGAAACTTCGTACAATGAATATATCGGAATAGATGGTTGGAGTTCCTGGAGCTCGGAAAACGATACCTTTATGCACGATATCATCAAAGGTGTTCCAGAAAAAGCTGAATGGAAACTGTCCGATACTAAAATAAAAAACGATCAGGAAATAACAGAGACCCTTCAGAAAAAATTCGGCAAACCGGTTTCATAAAATCCATTCCGGCTTGCTCATTCGGAAGCCCCTCCAGTGAAAGTAGGCCAAAATATGGACCTCGGGAATTTCGTTGAACATTTAAAAAACCACCCTGATTACCAAAGCACCGTCGTTCACCATCGATATCTCCCTTCCCGCCAAGCGGTCTATGGACCACCCATACCTATGGATAAAGAACTGGGCGATGTCATGGAAACCCTGGGCATCAAGAAACTTTACAGCCATCAGACGGAGGCCATTAAACTTGTACGGGAGGGGAGCAACGTGTTGGTGGCAACCCCAACCGCAAGTGGAAAAACCTTGGTCTACAATCTCCCGATCCTGGAGAAAATTCTCAGAAATCCCGATACTCGAGCGCTTTACATCTTTCCGTTAAAAGCACTGGAACAGGACCAGATGAAAGGATTGTCTGTCTGGCTAAAAATGCTCAGGGGAGGAAGCATAACTGCCGATATCTACGACGGCGATACGCCGCCTTACAGGCGGAAAAAGATTCGTCAAAACCCGCCGAATATTCTTTTCACAAACCCGGACATGCTGCACAAAGGCATTCTCGCACACCATCAGAGCTGGGAAAAATTCCTAAAGGACCTCTCTTTTGTCGTCCTTGATGAAATCCATACCTATCGTGGTATTTTCGGATCACACCTGAATCAGATTATCAGGAGGCTGAAAAGACTCTGTAGACTCTATGGGTCCAGTCCCCGGTTCATTCTCCTTTCCGCGACCGTGAGGAATCCAAAAGAATTCGGCTCTAACCTTATCGGAGAGGAAGTCAAGGTAGTTCATGAGACAGGATCTCCCAGAACAGGCCAGCATGTGTTGTTTCTAAACCCTGAAATCAGCCCGAATTTTTCATCGGCAAAGCTCTTCATGGACTGCATCCGCAGGGATTTCAGGACCATTGTTTTCACCCAGTCCAGGAAAGTGACGGAACTGATTTATTTATGGGTTTCAAAGTTCTCCCCCGAAATGAAAACAAAGATCAGCTCGTATCGGGCAGGTTTCATGCCCGAGGAAAGAAGAGAGATAGAAAGGAAGCTGGCAGGCGGAAATCTTTTAGGCGTGGTGTCCACAAGCGCCCTTGAAATGGGAATCGACATCGGGTATTTAGACATTTGCCTTCTGGTGGGGTACCCCGGAACGATTATAAACACCTGGCAAAGGGGCGGACGGGTAGGTCGTTCCGGCCGTGAATCCATGATCCTCCTGGTGGGAAAACCTGATGCACTGGACCAGTATTTCATGACCCACCCGGATGATCTTTTTGAAAGAGGCTTTGAAGCAGCTGTCCTGGACCCTGAAAACCCTTATGTCATAAGAGCCCATCTGCCGTGCGCAGCAGCAGAAAAGCCGATCACTCTCAGCGACAATCGATACTGGCCCGAGAAACTGAAACAATATCTCAATGATCTGGAGAGAACAGGAGACCTGAACCGAACTGCGGAGGGAGAACCCACCTGGTTTCCATCAAGAAGAAACCCCCATCTCACTGTAAATATCCGTTCAGCGGGAGAATCATATACTATTTTTGAAAGGGAAACCGGACAGGCTATCGGAACAGTGGATGGAATCAAGGCTTTCAAGGAATGTCATCCAGGAGCCATATACCTTCACCGGGCGCGGTCCTATGTTGTACACAAGCTTTTGCTGGATAAAAGAGATATCGTGGTCGAACGTTCACAATTGGAATACTTTACACGGACCCGCAGTGAGAAGGAAACTGAAATCATCAAGATACATCGGGCGAAACCCGAGGGGCAATTTATTGTTCGTGAAGGCACGCTGAAAGTAACGGAACTTGTTACCGAATACGAAAAAAGGGCTCTCCCTGGACAGGGATTGCTGGGGGTCTATCCCCTCGAACTCCCTCCCGTTATCTTTGAAACCGTCGGATTATGGATAGAAATTGAGGACGTCATAAAAGCCTATATCGAGAGGGAAGGACTTCATTTCATGGGCGGTATTCATGCCATCGAACATGCCGCCATTGGAATTTTCCCTCTCTTTGCCCTTTGCGATAGAAATGATATTGGAGGCATATGCTACCCCTTTCATGAACAGGTTGGAAAGAGCGCCATTTTCATTTACGACGGATATCCAGGTGGTGTCGGCCTCGCCCAAAGAGGGTATGAAATCATTACCGAATTGCTTGAAAAAACATATCACCACGTGAGAGACTGCGGATGTGAAGACGGGTGTCCTTCCTGCATTCATTCTCCCAAATGCGGTTCGGGCAATAAGCCGCTTGATAAACAAGCTGCCCTCCTTATTTTAAAGAGCCTCCTGGGACATATCCCACTCAGAGAGATGGTCCCGGACACACAGGACACTGAGAAAGACAGCCAACCTGAACATCTCAATAATCGGGATCAACATGCTCCGGCCTCAATTCATCGTATGGTTTTTTTTGATCTTGAAACGCAGAAACTGGCCCAGGATGTGGGAGGTTGGAAAAACACCCACCTGATGAGGGTTTCTTTAGGCGTCCTTTTCGACACGGCTGAAAACCGGTTTTTCACGTTTTATGAAGACAGAGTTGATGACCTGATTAACCATTTGGAAAAGGCAGACCTGGTGGTTGGTTTCAATGTAAAGCATTTTGATTACAGAGTCCTGAGTGCCTACACAAAAAAAGATCTTTTGAAACTGCCCACGTTCGATATTCTCCAGGACATTCACCAACGGCTCGGTTTCAGAGTGGGGCTTGACCACCTGGGAAAAGAGACCTTGAATAGAAACAAGTCTGCGGATGGGCTTAAGGCTGTAGAATGGTTCAGAAAAGGACAGATGGAAAAGCTGGAAAAATACTGCAGGCAGGACGTGGTCCTCACGAGGGATCTTTTCAATTACGGAATGGTAAACGGGCATCTCATCTACAGGAAAAAAGGAATTGACACAAGGTTGCGGCTGTTGGTTGACTGGAACCTTGAGGAGATGGTAGGTTAGTTACTGGTTGCTGGTTGCGGGGAACTCTTCAAGGGCTGGAGCAAAAAAAAGATCCTGTAGAAACGGGAAAGAAGCCATTAAATCCATGAAAAAGGTATTTGAATGTCGCATGTGCGGGGACTGCTGCTACGGAGAAGGTGGTATTTTCGTCCTGGACAAGGAAAAGGAAAAAATAGCCCACTTTCTCAAGATCACTGTACCCCAATTCTTGATGGAATTTTGCCAGGAACGAAATGGCAAAACCTATCTCAAAGCGGGAGAAGATAATTTCTGTATCTTCTTTGACAGGGAAATCAAGGGATGCGGAATTCACCTTGTCAAACCGGGCAGGTGTGAGCTCTGGCCTTATTTTCCAGCAAACGTAAACGACCGGGAGACTTGGGAAATGGCCAAAACCGCCTGCCGGGGATTCAACAGGGACTGTTCCTTTGAAGATTTCAAGAGTCAGGCCCCAACAGCAATAGAAGGCAATGAAGAGACTGATAACGACGAATGATTCAGGACCTCGATGGAAATTCTCAGGCAGATCATCGACATCATATACCCTCCACGATGCGGCGTCTGCAGTTCTTTTATGTGGGAAGCCCCTCTTAAAGGGAACACCAGCGGTCTTTCCATCTGTGATTCATGCCTCATGGGATTTCACGAGCTCTCGTCTCCATTGTGCACCATGTGCGGGGCCCCTTTTCTCTCCGAAGTATTGGAAGATCACCCCTGCGAAGACTGTCTGAGAAATCGCCCTGCATACGCTGCTGCCGGTGCACCATATCTCTATGAAGGAAGTCTCCTCGAGGCAATACATCATCTGAAATACCATGGAAAAACTTGCATTGCCGGGTCCCTGGGATCTTTACTGGGCCGGTTCGCGCAGAACTGGCTGGGAAATGAATCTACAGACTTTTTAATCATACCTGTTCCCCTTCACCCTAAAAAATTGAGGGAACGCGGGTACAACCAGAGCCTGCTGCTGGCTAGACATACGGCGAAAAAACTTGGAACGGACCTGGATTGTCTGTCCTTGAGAAGAAGCAAAAACACAGCCCCCCAGACCGGGCTTGGAAAGAAACTGAGGCGAAAAAACGTAAGGAACGCCTTTAAACTGGAAGATGTGAACGTAATAAAGGGAAGAAATATTCTACTGGTTGACGATGTTTCAACTACCGGCAATACCTTAAATGCGTGTTCGAAAGCTCTGATAAAGGGGGGTGCAAGCAAAATTTACTGCATCACGTTGGCAAGAGCTGCGGGGTTTTGACAGGAAGGCCCAATATTTTTTCTTCGTTTCAAAAAACCGTTAATTTTCAGATAAAGACAGGAATCGATTCACAACCATGATACCAACCACAGAAAAAATCAAGAGCCTTGATCGGGCCGGGGAAGAACGCCGGCAACTTAAAAAATCAGGAAGACGGGTCGTTTTCACCAACGGTTGCTTTGATATCCTGCACCCGGGACACGTTCGCTACCTTAGCGCTGCCAAAACCCATGGGGATTTCCTGATCGTAGCCATCAATAGCGACCGTTCAGTCCGAGCCATTAAAGGTAGCCGAAGGCCGATTCTTGAAGAACAGTCCAGGGCCGAAATCATCGCGGCCCTTCAATCTGTAGACCTGGTGCTGATTTTTGATGAAGAAGATCCGCTGGCAGTGATTCAACACCTGTTGCCGGATATCCTTGTCAAGGGCGGAGACTGGGCCGAAGATCAGATTATAGGAGCGGAAACGGTCAGGCAAAATGGGGGCAGGGTAATAAGTATTCCCTTTGAAACAGGGTTCTCAACCACCAAAATCATAGAAAGGATCCTGAAAAAATACTCTTGACCGAACGGAAATATCGCCAACGAATCGACATACTGGTTGCAAAAATCTGAAAGATCTGCTATAGAAGGTTTCCTTACGCGCCCATAGCTCAGCTGGATAGAGTGACGGACTACGAATCCGTAGGTCGCAGGTTCGAATCCTGCTGGGCGCGCCAGTAAAAACAAGCACTTACGGCAAATCGACAAAAGTGCTTTTTTCTTTTTAGCCCTGTTTTGTACACTCCTTGTACACTTTTTTATATTCTGGCCACAAAAAAACAACTTCAGAAACCTATACTGAAAACTCTATCAACCCTAACAACCCCGATCTATCACCCTTTGTCGGCCCTGCCCTAATCCCCGCGCCCGTTGGTAATACACAATTCGGCGCAATGCGCCGTTTTGAAATTCTACTGCATCACCATACCCGTGGCCTGTACTGTAAGAAACGCTGCAAGTCTTTTCTATTCCAACCATACAATGACAAGGGCCTGCCCTTTGCCGTCGATTATCGTTCCCCTGGCTTGCTCCTGTAGTAAACCTCCACAAAAGAAAACCGGCATCCTTCCCCAGGTAACCGGCTATTCATTTCCAAAAATGAAACCAAAAACGGAAACATCCTCCTCGCTTGATATGGCCCACAGTCTTAACGGGCAACCACGTAACTCTCAGGCACCCACATTCAGAAGAGAAAGGCAAATATTCCCCAATAACGGGACGGATCCTCAACCTGTACTAATGGTATGCCTCTGCCGCCAGACGGTGATTCTCATCCCTCTGACTACCTTCTGTGTCGGCCCCTCACGAAACTTGAAACCGCAGAAACACAGCAAGAGACGTCCTGTGTGATGAAAGGGGAGAACTAAAGACAGAAGGATTGATTTTCTGAAATGAGTTTTGTAATATGAGCTAATTTACAGAGGGCTCCTTTTATCAAATGATAAGCGATAAAAAAGTTTTTGATGCATAATAGAACAATATGTTGACATTATTGATCCTTAAGGTGTAAGAGATGAGCAAGGGCTAGCGAAAGGGTCCCGAATATGATTTCGAGGTGTTTAGAGCGGCTTGTTGGAAAGACAAAAGTAGCATTTTCGTCTTCCCGGCGGCTCTAAAAAAAGCAGATGAGTTTTTTAATTTGCGTACAAAAACACAATTACTACAATTTATCGCTAACAATGGGCTAGAAGACTTAAAATTTGTCAACAAAACAGATTGGAAAAACAATCCTGATCCAAATAATCCAGTAATGATTGATGCCTATGAATTCAGATCCATGTTTAAGTTGGGCTTATAGCTTTTATGCAAAACCCCAAAACTAAATGTTGGATTATTAAATCTTTCAAAGCTTCAACAAATGCAAACCAAACCATGATGATTGCTTTACAAAAAACGGGTTTACTGCCCTCGGGAGAAAGATGATGCGTGATAAGATCTGCCCTGTATGTAGTGGGAATAGCATAGCAGAAAGTAAAATAGATGAAATCATAGAAGAACCTTTTGGAGGGCAAAAGGTAGTATCACTAAATATATACACATGCGAATCATGCGGGTCCACGGGTGATTTTTTTAATGAAAATGAGGCTTCAATACGAAACGGCATATCTGAACTAAAAAATGATGCTATAGCCAATATTCTTGAGGATTTCTCTGAAAATAAGATTAGCTTATCTTCTATGGAAAGAGCGTTAGAATTACCCCAAAGAACATTGACAAAATGGAAGAACAGGGCATCAAACCCATCCTCAACAGGGATAGCTTTATTGAAATTCTTGCGAGTATTCCCATGGCTCTTAGAGGTTGCCGAAAACAAATATGATTATGCTTCAGCAAAAAGAATCCATATGACTGTTGCTTTTAAAGAGATGTTAAAACATATGAATTTCGATGAAGATGTTTTCCCTGGCACCGAAATGGGAGCAACTGCAAATTCAGCTTTCCTCTTTGTTCGGGTTGAGAACCGCATAACGGATCTAGTATCAGAGAATGGAATGCATCAGGAGTCACCTGTCCCGGAAATTACGGTGTCTTATCAGGGGAGCACGGAATGAAAATAGTCAGCTTTTTAATTTGTGATGATATAAGAAACGAGACGGGTGGCAAACATTCTCTCATGGGTGTTTATGGTAATTCAATTGAGTTTAGAGTTACTCCTGAAAATAAAAACAAATGGCCAAAAACAATGAGGATAGGGGTTTTTGTCAACATAAACCTTGAAGATAGCGACAAAGAAAAGAGCATAAATTCATTCAACCTGAAAATTGATTACAATGGGGAAATTAAAGGGATTGCTCAGGGAATTTTTAGCCCTACAGATGTTCCGATATTTCACAGCGTAAATCTGGCGATACTCCATAACAATTTTTCTTTCAAAGAACCTGGCGAAATAAAATTTTCTTTAGATTTTTCTGATGTTAATAATGATGTTGTCGAGACTATCTCCCCTGAATACATCTTGAAAATTTCTGAAAAAATCATTAAATAGCCGAAATTTGGGAGATCAAAACACAAATTTTCAGAGCGGTGTCAATTCCCTCTCGTTTGATTTCCGGTTGTCTCCTACCTGCCTTAACAGGGCACGGTGTTTCATCAAAGTTTTCTTCCGTGATTTATCCCCTATTCCGGCAGGGAATTAGCACACCGCCCTTTTGGGTATTCAGTTTTCAAAGAACATTCGGAAAACAGTAAGAGTCAACGGCAGACTTGATCCCACTCCTACCAAACGAATACAAGGGTCTCGGGATTCGGAAATAGGAGCGACTGACACTCCAGCCGTGGATTGCCACCCAAATAAACCGCCCTTAATTTGATCAGGTCCTGGGTGCCATTCAGGTCCGTGAGCCGGTTTTGATCAACGCGCAGGTCTTCCAGCGCTTTCAACCCGGAGACATCCAGGGTCGTAAGTTTGTTCCCCCCAACCCATAGCGCCCGCAATTGCCTGGTATTTTTCAGGCCATTGACGCAATCGATCTTATTGGCGCCCAGAAACAATCCTTCCAACTGCTTCAATGTGCCGACATCAATCTGTCGTATGGCGTTTCCGCCCAGGTTGAGAGACTTCAGATTTCGAAAAGTCTCCAGCCCCTTGACGTCTGAAATCTCCATCCTTTCACACCAGATGGATTCCACTTGTTCCGCCAATCTCTCAGTGATAGGCGCTGTTAAAGGCAAACCGTCTTCAGGTCTCAGGGGAAAAACGCGCGTTCGCAGGCAGCTGTTGAATGCCGGGTCTTGAATGATGGACTCCTTGGAGTGGTAGAAGTCCCAATAGGCGATGTGCCAGATGCGCAGGGGCTCCTGCTTCCAGGGAGGGTGAAGCGTCGGGTCGAATTCCTTGACGAGCTGCCAATAGTCTGGAGGATCAAATGTTCCAAGATTTGACACCCAACTCGTCACCGCA
>CAYOWC010000104.1:0-3788 GCA_964407525.1 uncultured Desulfobacteraceae bacterium
TGGTTATAATGAGAATAACTATTTGTTATTACGTTGAGTATTATGAATGCGGCCCAGTTTTTTCCTGACACCTGACACCTGACACCCGGAATCTGAGCATGGGCTATTCGACAACTGAAAAAAATATCACGTTAATCCGCGATGAGCCGTTTTTCCCAATTTCCAATTTCAAGTTTCCAATTTCTCTCCGAGAACATCAAATCACGAAAGTGCAACCTACTTCTTGGCTTAAATGTTAAGGATGCCGTAAGTCACTATCCTTCCCTGTTATCAAAAACCCGCTTGCTCTTCCGTTCGGATCGGGGAAGAGTACCATATTCCAACAATTCCACATCAACGGTTACCATCACCTGTTTCTTGATCCCGGACTTGATATTTTTCTCGAGTTCAGCATTCCGGCTGTCACCCACCCCTTCCTGTTTTTCTATCCGCAGGGCCATATAATCCCGACCGTCTTCTTTTCGATCCAGGACAATCTGGTATTCGCTTCCGATATCCGCAATGGACGAGAGCACGTGATCCACCTGTCCGGGATAGATGTTTACCGCCCTGAAAATGATCATGTCATCGCTGCGCCCCAGGATGCGGTCATGTCTTGGCAGGATAGAACCGCAGGGACAACGACCGGAGATCAGCCTTGTGAGATCCCTTGTTCGATATCGGATAAGGGGAACAGCTTCTTTTGTCAGGGTAGTTACAACCATTTCCCCGACCTCTCCTTCAGGCACCGGTTGAAGCGTATCCGGATCCAGAATTTCCAAAATATAGTAATCGGCCCAATAATGAATCCCCGTGTGATGGACACAATCGAGCCCCGTTCCGGGTCCGTAAAGTTCCGTCATACCGGGAATGTCGAACATATGCTCTACACCAAGTAGTTCCCGTATCCGATCCCTCATGGCATCACTTGAACGTTCGGAACCGAAAATCATTTTCTTGAGATTGATCTTGTCCCTTTCGCCCCTCAGGTTTACTTCTTCCGCCATCAGGAGACCCATGGACGCTGTGCAGCAAAGGACCGTACTCTGAAAATCAATGAGAAATTGGCATTGCATATCCAGGTTGCCCGGTCCCACGGGAATGGCCATGGCCCCGAATTCTTCGCATCCCAGCTGAAAACTTGCTCCAGCCGTCCAGATTCCATATCCCACAGCAATCTGGACCCTGTCCCGGGTGCTGAGTTCGGCCATTTCGTAGCAACGGGCGAAAAAATGTGTCCAGTCCTGAATATCCTTTTGGCTGTAGCAAAGCACTTTTCGTTTGCCTGTGGTCCCGGAAGAGGCGTGCATCCGAACGACCTTTTCAAAGGGTACAGACAGGAGTGGAAAGGGGTAACCTTCCTTCAGGTCGTTAGCCATGGTGAAGGGCAGTCTTTTCAAATCATCGAGAGATCGGATATCTTCGGGAAGTACTCCCACCTCATCGAGCCGTTTTTTATAGAATGGAGAACCGTGGTAGGCATGGGCTACTGTCCATTTCAATCGATCTAACTGATGTTGTTCAAGTTCCTGTGCAGTTTTCATAACAGGCATAAAGGTCTTTGTCATTTGTTCTCCTACTCTTTGTTTTTAACCACGAATCACGCAAATAACACGAATGGGCAGAATCCAGGTGTGAGGGGCTTTCAGCCTTGATGTCGCCGCGATACGCCGGCTGAAAAAAAGCCAGTCAGTTCAAAAAAAACTTCCGGGTTCCATAGCAGCTTTCCGTGTGAGCGGCCTTGTCCACAATCCGTTTGGTGGGGTCCCGCCGCGATTTTTCGGGTTTCTCGGTCTATCGACTCCTGCATCATGCATATTCGGTCGTGGCAGGATGCCACTCACACAGGGGCGGAAACCCTGAACCAAAACTTGTCGAAGATCCCGTCTGAAGCGAAGTGATTTCACAAATATTCCGAAATCCGCAATCGGATGTTTCACACGATGTTGAGGGTATCCCGATGGTGTTGGACTGCCTTCTGCCTACTGCTTTCTCCTTACTGCCTTTTCACTGCACCATCCCCGGAACAATCAGAACGATTTGAGGGAAAATAATCAGTATGATAATGCAAACGATGCATGCCGCCAGGAAATAGCTTACACTTTTGAAAATCGTTCCCAGTTCTATTTCCGGCGCCAGGGCTTTCACCACGTAAATATTGACACCCACAGGAGGTGTAATGGCGCCCATTGTGGTGACCATGGTCAGAATGATCGCGTACCATATGGGATCAAATCCCAGCGCTATCCCAAGGGGGAAAAATATGGGAATGGTGAGGACAAGAAACCCGAGGGAATCGATAAAACAGCCGCCCACGAGATAAATGACCAGAATAAATGCTAAAATCACATAGGGGGAAACGGGAAGAGACGAAGCAAATTCAGCAATCATGAAGGGAAGCCTTGTAACGGCCAAAAAGCGACCAAAAATGATGGCTCCCGTAACCAGGAAAAAAACCATGCATGAGATTTTGAGCGAATCTCTTATGGAGTCGATAAACCCCTTCCAGGTCAAACGCCTTGTTCCAACCGTGACGAGAAGAGTGAAGAAAACGCCCACTGCGCCAGCTTCTGTTGGAGTGAATAACCCACCATACAACCCCCCTATGACTAATACAAATATGGCAATCGCTTCTATGACGCCGGCTAAAGATATGAGTTTTTCCTTGAAACTGGTTTTTGGCCCTGCCGGCCCATACTCAGGCTTGATCCTGCACAGAACAAATATGGTGAGTACAAAAAGGATTCCGAGGAGAATGGCCGGCAGGATACCGGCAAGGAAGAGCTTTATAATAGATTGTTCTGTTTGGAGGCCGATGACTATAAGAACAACACTGGGGGGCATCACCGTCCCTAAAGTCCCGCCGGTAACTACGGTTCCGCTGCTTAATCTCGTATCATATCCATATTTGGTCATCTGCGGGAGGGCGACGGTGCCCATAGTAGCTGCTGTGGCAGTATTTGAACCACAGATAGCGGCAAAGAGTTCATCCGCGCCGATTGTGGCAATAGCCAGTCCGCCCCGCCAGTGTCCAAACCATTTATATGCGGCCACATACAGTCTCTCCGCGATACCCGAATTGAACGCAAGATATCCTAAAAAGATAAAAAGCGGAATGACTGTCAGACCATATTTTGAGAACGTTCCCCAGACATCGGTCCCCACCACGTTTATTGCGGCTTTGAATGAAACCACATACCAGAATCCACAAAAACCGACGATCCCCATGGCAAACCCTACGGGCATCCCTAAAAAGAACAGGACGGCTAAGAGGATGATTATCCCGATAATGCCGATCAGGGTTGCGCTCATCCTTCATCTCCCCTTTTTCTCATGAAAAGCTTCAAAAATTCAATCAAGAAAACCAGCGAGAGAACTGCGCACCCCAAAGCCACTCCGTAAGTGAAAGGATAGTAGATGATCTGCAGCGTTTCAGTAACCTCGCCCGTTTCCCACAGGTTTGTTGCATATTTGGAAATCTGCCAGGCAACCAATGCAAAAAAAACCATACAGATAAGATAGTTGATGCCATGCAGAATCTTCTGTGTTTTTTTAGAAAAACGCAAGACTACGATATCTACAGCAATATGACCGTTTTTGAGTTGGGTATAGCCCAAAGCAAAAGCTGTAAGGACGGCGCCAAAATACCCCATAAGTTCGAAGGTACCGCTGACCGGGATCCAAACAAAGCGGAGGAAAACATTGGCGCACGTCAAAAAAATCATCGCTATGAGGAACAGGCCTGCTATGAAGATAAGTGTCTGATTTAAGTAATGGCTGATCCTGTCTAAAATCACCATATGAACTCC
>CAYOWC010000104.1:3888-14287 GCA_964407525.1 uncultured Desulfobacteraceae bacterium
ATTGAAGGCAATCCTTATATCCCTGAATTCCTCAATTTATATGATCACTTACCTTCGTACATCTTGGCAATACATTTTATATCTTCAACAATCGCCTTTGCAGGCAAGCCCTTTGCTTCATTATCCTTAATCCAGTCGGCGGTAATCGGATCAAGCAGTTTATTCCACTCGTCCTTTTGTTTTTTCTTCAGTCGAAAAACCTTGACGCCTTGTTTCTCCTTTGACCAGCGCATGGCGCTTTCCACATGTTTATCCATATAGGTGCCTGTCCAGGCCGACTGCTGGGTACATAATTCATCCAGGACTTTTTGCACGTCTTTCGGGAGAGAATTCCACTTGTCCAAATTCATCACTACGGCAAACGGATATACCGGTGTTTGTGTCATGGTGACAAATTTACAAAGTTCAGCAAATTTGAAATCTTTCATAACCTCAAGAGAGGAAAACAAACCTTTAACCACACCTTTTTGCAAGGCCTCCGGTGTTTCCGGCATGGGCATGCCGACACGGTTTGCACCCCAGGCCTTCAAGATCTGTGCTGCTCCCCCTGATGCCCGAATAGGTACTCCCTTTAGGTCAGCAAGGTTTTTTATGGGGATAGTAGACATGATATTCGAGGGCGCAGTCGTAAACATCGTAAGGACTTTGACCTTGGCAAATGCTTCTGGATTGTATTTCTTATACAGATCCAAGAGGGTAAGGCTGGCTACTTCTGAATTGGGCAAACCGAGTGGAAGAGCGATGGCATTGGTGATTTTGAAACGCCCTGGTTGGTAGGCCATGCACAGGCAACCGATATCAGCTGTTCCTGCAATGACGCCATCCATCATGGCTTTGGCTTTGAGGAGCGTACCCCCGGGAAAAGTTTGAATAACCACTTTCCCATTGGTCCGCTTTTCTACCACTTTCTTCCATTTTTCCATCTGAACACAGGGGAATGTGGGGGCAGGCGGAAAATTTGCGTACGTTAATTTAATGGGTCCCGCAACAGCTGGTGAGGGGCTGAGGGTAATCGAAAACAATGAAGCCAAAAAAATCCCTGCGACGATACATCCTATTGTTCTTTTCATAAATCGGACCTCCCTTTCGTTAAAGAGCCAAATAGTTTAACAAGCACCTGAAAAAGTTTTCCCACCCCCTTTCCGATCCATATAACAAGAGTTTTTACCGCACATTGAGGCGGCCATTGTAATCTCTCCAATTGAATACCTCAATACCTTTAACCCAAAAACTGCAATTAGCAATTAGCTTTTAGGCGTTAGCCTAAAGATCCCAATCATTTGCATGGCTTTTACTTTTATTGAAAATCCCACTTTTGAATGCTGCCTTATAGTATCGTAACGAAATGACATTGTGGGGCTAATAGCTAATGGCTAACCGCTAATTGCGGCTTTTAGCTTTCAATTGAAATCAAATGTATTTCTTCCAGAATTCCGGTCCTTCTTTTATCTTCTCCTGCCAGTAAGCCCCGAATGTGTCTTCAAAAAAGCTTTCCAACCTCCCGAACCATTTGCCCATTTTCTTGGTTCCCTTTTCGTGGGCTTCCAGAACGTCCTTGAGAAAAATCTCAATATCCGTAAGTTTATCCTTTGGGATGTACGCTAAAGCGCCTTTCTTAATCGATTTAGCAAAATTATCCGGATCCAAGGCGTGAGCAGTCAACATCAGCGTGGGAATATCCTTCTCCTTGCTGATTTTCAGAAGATCGTATCCCTTTACACCCATGATATCCAGAACCGCAATATCATAGAGGTTTTTTTCAAGAAGCGCCCTGCCCCCCTGGAAATCGGTGGCACTGTCTATAACGCACCCGTCCAGCAATTCGCGGAGAACCTCGATGATATCGGGCTCATCATCAACAATGAGGATCCTTTTCCCTTTTAATTTTTCATCCACTATACGATCCTCCGACAGGGTTAATCTTACCATGAAGGACATGAAGAGCATGAAGAGGTTAAAGAACAAAGCTCCTGAGCCCTTGTTTCAGTTTTAATACGTTGAAATTGATTAAAAACCCTTGTTCTATTTTCGCGAGCTTCATATAAGTCAGGAGCTGAGCTTCATGGATTCCCTTCAGCTTCTCTACAGCCTTGAGTTCCAGTATGATCGTATTCTCTACGACCATATCGATTCGATAACCGCAATCCAAACGGATGCCTTTATACTCAACCGGCAGAGGATATTCCAGTTTGAAAGCAATACGATTCAGATCAAGTTCCCGAGTCAGGCATTGCTGATATGTAGATTCCAACAAACCAGGCCCCAGATGACGATGGACTTCGATAGCGGCTCCAATTACCCGGTTTGATATTTCGCTAAATTCTCTCTTCATGCTCTTCATGTCCTTCATGGTGACTATTTTTTCAAACCGACGTGCCCGCCAAAACGTTACGATTGCAACTGGTTTCGTTTACTTTTCTAAAAGAAAATCTTACCATGAAGCGCATGAAGGAGTTTTTGAATCCCATCTAATAAGACAGCATTTAAAAGATATTCGGTTCCACGTATTCCCCGAAAACATCTCTGAAAATGTCCGCCATTTCTCCCACAGTCGCATAACATTTACAGCAATTCACGAGATAAGGCATTACATTCTCTTTCTCCACGGCAGCTTTTTCAAGAGCCTTCAGAGAAAGGGCAACGGCCCTATTGTCCCGTCCTTTTTTGAGAGTTTTCAGTCTATCAATCTGGAGCTGGGCCGAACTGTCGTTATATTCATGCAGATCCACCTCCATATCCACTCCCTCGGTATATTTATTCACTCCTACTTTGGAGATCTCATTTCTCTGCAGCTTTTTTTCGTATTCATAAGCCTGTGTCGACACCTCCCGCTGCACGTAGCCTGAGGAAACCGCCTCCACCATGCCACCCATTTTTTCCACTTTCCCCATCTCTTCGAGGATTTTCTCTTCCATCTCCTTGGTGAGAGTCTCCACGAAATAAGAACCTGCAAGAGGGTCTACCGTGTCTCTTAATCCAATTTCATCCATTAAAATCTGGAAGGTCCGGAGGGAAAGGAGAGCGGCACGTTCGGTTGGAATAGTGTAGGCCTCATCAAAGGAACACAGGGCCGTTGTCTGGGCGCCCGAAAGAGCAGCCGCAAGAGCATAATAGGAACCACGCATAATATTGTTTTCCGGCTGCTGTTTCGTCATACCGGATCCGCCCCCACCAAAAATACCCCTAAGGAAAAGGGCCTTTTTATTCTGGACATCGTATCTTTCCCGCAACAGCGTAGCCCAAAGCTTTCTTGCCGCCCTGAATTTGGCCACCGTTTCCCACATGTTGCCATAGATATTCAGGTTAAACGAAAATCTTCCTACAAAATCCTCGGCCTTGTATCCCCGGGCAACCACATTGTCGATATAGGCAAAGGCAATCAGAAGAGCGTAGGAAATTTCCTGGGCCGGCGTGCACCCCGATTCTCTGATATGATACCCGCAAACCGAAACAGGATTGCAGCGAGGAAGTTCCTTCATGGAATACTCGATGGTATCGCCTATCAGCCTCACCGCCGGTTCCACAGGATAGATCCACGCACCTCTCCCCACGATCTCCTTGAGAATATCATTTTGTGGGGTAGCGGAGATTTCTTCTTTCTTGTAACCAAATTTTTCCGCAACCGCCTGGTACATCGCCAACATAATCGATGCCACCGCATTGATTGTGAGGCCACTGCCGATCCGGTTGAGCTTGATATCTTTGAAGGCGATTTCAAAATCCTTCAGGGAATCGATAGCCATCCCCACCCGGCCCACTTCTCCTTCCGCCATTTCATTGTCCGAATCGTACCCCATCTGAGTGGGGAGATCAAAGGCCACATTCAGCCCGGTCTGACCATGGGAAATCATCAGCTTGAAGCGCTCGTTGGTTTCTTCAGGAGTACCGAATCCGGTGTATTGCCTCGTCGTCCAGTTTCGACTCCGGTATCCGGAGGGGTGAATGCTCCTGGTGAAAGGAAATTCTCCCGCGTTCCCGAGATCCTTCTCGTAGTCAAATCCCACCCTTTCCAGATCTTCCGGTGTGTAAACCGGTTTCACTTTGATACCCGACTGCAAAATCACTTCTTCAATAGCGTCTTTTTCATTCTTTTTGTAGGTTGCTACTCCCATTTCTTTATACCCCACTCTCAGGAAGGAACATTTTCCTTGATATAGCCAACAATCTCATCAAACTGCGCTCCACCGGGAAACACACCGGAAATGCCTATTTCTTTCAACAGCGGGATATCCCGGTTTGGAATCACCCCTCCCACAAGCATTAGCTTGTCGTCCAGCCCTTCTTTTGCCGCCAGGTCCATCATTTTCCTGCAAATCGGCATATGAGCGCCGGACATGATGGAAAGACCAAGTACATCCACATCTTCCTGTATCGCCTGGTTCACGATGCCGGCAACAGTTTGATGAAGACCAGTGTAAATCACTTCCATCCCTGCCTCTCGCATGGCGTGGGCAACGACCTTTGCGCCCCTGTCGTGGCCGTCAAGACCAGGTTTAGCCAGAAGCACCCTAATTTTTCTGTGAGCCATTTTTTCTGTTCTCCTTGGTTCCATACAGTTTATCAAATTCTTGCAGAACAATCTGCTGCCCTCGAAGAATATGTTCATGCACCAGCTGTGACACCTTTTCTTCATCCCTTTCCCGAATGGAATTCAGCATCGACCGATGATCTGCACTGCTTATCCTGGCCATTTCCTCCACTTTCAAAATGACATGTCTGAAACGAAAAATATAAATTTTCAAATCATCGATCATCTTGACAAGTCTTGGACTGCGACTCAGGGCATAGAGCAATTCATGGAATTCGGTATTGATTTTTGGGAGGGCTGCCAGGTCCCCGGCATTCAGGCGGGTTTCGTATTCGATCAGTTTGTTTTCAAGGACAAGCAAATCCTTTTCACGGTGATGCATTGTAGCGAGACGGGCCGCATAGCTCTCCAGCACACTCCTGATCCCGAAGGTTTCCTCGATGTCGGCCCGCGTGAGGCCCACCACAAAAAACCCACCCTTCGGATCCCTCTGGAGCAGTCCTTCTCTTTCAAGTTTATGAAACCCCTCCCTTACCGGTGTTCTGCTTATCCCGAAGGTCTGGGCCATGCGGCTTTCCACGACACGTTCCCCATCTTGCAGCTCACCGGCCACAATGGCCCGTCTCAGCTTCTCGTACACGGAGTCGCCAAGCGACTTCCTCTGCGGAAGAGAGTGAAAAAGAGGGGATTTCTGATTCAAATTTGCAACCTTGGACTAAAGTCCCACCCACTTGGCAATATTGGGCTGAAGAATTTCGTGGGTTCCCCCACCGTAAAGCAAAAAGCGGTTGTCCCTGTAATATCTCTGGGCTGAATATTCCATGGAATAGGCATAGGCGCCAAAGATACGGGTAGCCAGATCCCCTGCCCTGCAAGCCGCTTCCGTCGCGAAATATTTTGCCATGGAAGCCTCTTTCAAAGCATCCATCTTTTTGTCAATCATATGTGCAGCCTTGTATGTAAGGAGATTAGACGCCTCCATATCCACGGCCATGTTCGCTATTTTAGCTTGAATCAACTGATAATTACTGATCGTTTTCCCAAACTGGGCTCGCTCATGGGCGTATTTTATGGAATCATCCAGAGCCGCCCGCTGCAGCCCGAGAGCAAGAGCAGCGGTCATGGTCCGTATCTCGGCAAGGATAGTCAAAAGGTTCGTAAGCCCTCGCCCTTCCCCCCCGAGCCTGTTCTCCAGAGGAATAACGCAATCCTTAAAAGCTATTTCAGAAATGGGCGTGCTTCGGGTACCCACAAGATCAAACGGCTTTCCGCAGGAGAAACCCGGTGTATCCCTCGGGACAAAGAAAAAGTTTAGTCCCCTGAATTTTTTCTCCGGATCAGTCTGCATCAAAACAGTAAAGAAATCAGCCACAGGGCCATTCGTCACCCAGGTTTTCATACCGTTAACGACGTATCCGTCATCCGTTCTCTTGGCAATCGTACTCACATTGCCCAGATCAGAACCGGCTTCAGGCTCAGTGAGGCAAAAACAGGCCACCTTTTCCCCTCTCATGGCAGGAAGAAAATATTTTTGTCGCATCTCCTCCGTACCGAAATGGAAAAGGAAATTTGTTCCCATCAGGCACTGCATAGCCGTTATGGCGCCAAGGCTCATGAGTCCCCTGGCCAGTTCTTCACAATTGATGCAGAAAAGTGTGGTGTTTCCACCGGAACCGCCCTTGTCCTTGGGATATCTTGTTCCGAAAACCCCCATTTTGGCCATTTCTTTAAACAGATCCATGGGGAATTCTCCCTTATCATCGATCTCTTTGGCCCTCGGGATAACTTCTTTGTCTACAAAGCGGGCCATATTCTTTCTAATCAGTACTTCGGCATTTGACCTCACCATTTACTCCTCCCTTTTGAACTGACGGATCATTTCAGGAACAACCTCATTCACGTCTCCCACAATCCCCCAGTCCGCCACCTGAAAAATGGCCGCCCTCGGGTCCCTGTTAATAGCGAGAATATACCTGGAGTGCATCATTCCAGCCCTGTGTTGAATGGCCCCTGAAATTCCACAGGCGATATACAACTCCGGCCGAACCGATTGCCCCGTCTGTCCGACCTGTTCCTCGGAAGTAATCCAGCCTTCCTCAACCGCTACCCGGGTTCCCGCAACCTCTCCATCCATGAGGTCGGCCAACTCCCGCAACATCTGAAAACCTTTTTCCTCGCCCACACCCCTGCCGCCGGCAACAATGATTTTGGCTCCAGCCAGATCCACATCTCTTTTCTTTTCTTTGACAATTTCAAGAACCGTCGTTCCGATGTCTTCCATTGAAAACACCGTTTTGTGCTCAATAAGAACGGCCTTGTCATTTCGCTTCTTCCGCGCCTCCATCACTCCCGGTCTTACGCTAGCCATCTGGGGACGGGAATACCGGTTGGCGATGGTCGCCATGACATTTCCCCCAAAGGCCGGCCGTGTCTGGAGAAGCAATCCTTCATCGGGGTCTATGGTCAACTCGGTGCAATCAGCCGTCAATCCAACGCCGACCCTGCGGGAAACCCTCGGCGCAAGGTCTCTTCCAATATGGGTAGCGCCCATGAGCAGGATATCCGGTTTGTATTGTTCTACCAGTTCACAGATGACTTTGGTGTAAGCGCCTGTCCGGTAATTCTCCAGGTCAGTGTCTTCCGCTAAGAAGACCCTGTCTGCACCGAATGCCATCAATTCATCGGCCAGTTTCGCCACATTGTCCCCAAGAAGCAGCGCCGAAACCTCCTGGTTCAGTGTTTTCGCCAGTTCCTGGGCTTTCCCAAGAAGTTCAAGGGACACTTTTCCAAGAGCTCCCTGCCTCTGTTCCGCAAATACCCATACCCCTTTTCTGTCGCTGAAATCGGGGATCATTCTCGGCTCTGCATCTGAAGCAATCGCCTTCTCCTTACAAACTTCAATACAAGCCCCGCAGGATGTGCAACGCTCCAGGATCCGTGCCTTTCCATCGACGACCTCAACCCCTCCGTAAGGACAGGTCTTTTCACACCGTTTGCAGCCGTTACACAGATCCGCATCTATCAAAATAGTCATTTTCCATCTCCCCGAAAACTCAATTCATCCGCCCTTACAATAGACGGTTCTCTTTCAGTCTCTCAAGCAAAATCCCCACCTTGGTTGTGTTATCTCCCTCAAGGATCTCCCCCTGTCGTTTGAATTTGGGAGAAAAGGTCTTGATCACATGGGTCAGGGAACCTTCAAGCCCCACTTCACTCACCTGCATTCCGATGTCCGCTACATTCCAGATCTTGATGGGCGCTTTTTCCCTGCAGGCATTAATCAGGCCACCTACTGTGGGATATCGCGGGGAATTGAGTTCACCGATAACCGTAAGTAGACCGGGCGTACTGCATTCCAGTCGTTCGTATCCATCTTCGAGACGTCTCCTGACCACCAGTTTTTTCTCCCCCACTTCTTCTATCCCGCACACATAGGATACTTGTGGAATCCCAAGGAATTCAGCCAATTGGGGGCCGATCTGGGCCGTATCACCATCAATAGCCTGACGCCCGCAAAGAACCAGGTCGTACTTTCCGATTTTCTCTATAGCCTTGCCAAGGGTAGTAGACGTCGCCCACGTATCGGCGCCGGAAAATGCCTTGTCGGATAGGAGAACACCTTTGTCCGCACCCATGCCGAGGGCCTCGGAGATGGCATCAATGGCCTGAGGAGGCCCCATGGTAAGGACGGTTATCTTTCCACCGGCGCTTTCCTTTAAATGGATCGCCGCTTCCAGGGCATGCCGGTCATCAGGGTTGATAATGCTTTCAATCCCTTCCCTGATCAGGTTGCCCGTCTTCGGGTCCAATTTCACATCGGTTGTATCCGGAACCTGCTTTATTAAAACGATGATGTTCATGGCGTTTGCTCCGATTGCTATTCTTGCTAAATGATTCCTTCTTTTCTGAGTCGCTGCAGGTCCTCTTCTGAACAGCCTATCTTCCCATAAAGCAGGCTGTTATGCTCTCCAAACCGGGGCGGGAAAGAAAGCCTGCGATTTTGCTTTTCGAGGAACTGCGTCCTGCAGGGAGAAGGGGCCAGGGTAATTTTCATCCCGGATACCGGATCTTCCGCAAAAAGAAGCCTCCGTTCCACAAGCGGATCCGCAACTACTTCTTTAATCGTATTAATTTTGCTGACGGGAAGGGTAATAGATTGGAAAAGTTGAATAAGTTCGGCTGAACTCTGCTGCTTCGTAATAGCAGTGATCCTCCGGTTCAGATTTTCCACGTCCCCTATGCGGCCTTCATTTTTTTCATATTCGGTCCTGTCAAGCTCTCTGAACATGTCTTGTGAGACCAATGCCTTCCACTGCCTGTCATTCCCTACCGCAAGGTAAAGATACCCGTCTTTTGTCTCAAACACGGAGACCGGACTGAAAAACTCATGGGTATTTCCACGGCGGGTCGTTTTTTTGTCGAAACTAGCCGTGAACGTAATGGGCACCGTGAGCCATGAAAGGGAGGACTCAAACATGGAAAGATCGATGCGGGAGCCCTGCCCCGTCATAGATCTCTTATATAATGCCTTCATAATGGAACCGTAGGCATGTTCACTCGTTCCCATATCGGGGAGGGGAATGCCCATGGCCTGGGGAGGCCCCCCTGCCTCACCGGTCATCTCCATGAGCCCGGATCGGGCTTGCAGGACCGGATCGTACGCTCCTTCATTACTATCAGAACCGAATCCCGTCACTCCGAGCCAGATGATATCTTCCTTAACCGCCTTCAGAGACTCATAATCAATTCCGAGTTTCTTATAATTTCGCGGAAGTTGATTGGTCGTAAAAATATCTGCGTCCAACTCTTTTATCAAGGAATAAAAGATGTCCCGCCCTTCCTGCTCAGCCAGATTAAGCGTCAGAGCCTTTTTGCCTGCATTGATGCAGAGGAAATAGGCATTCATTCTTTCCTCGTGCAGGACATTTTCGCCAATCAGCCTGTTGGGGTCACCATAAACGGGATGCTCCAGCCTGATGACCTGCATACCATCCTGTGCCAGTCTGTAGGTAAAATAGGGAAGTACCGTGGCCTGTTCCAGAGAAAGAACAGTGAGGTCTTTAAAGAGATCCATATGCGCCTCCATACGGGGAAAGAGTTCGCTTCACGGAATGGATGAAAAACAAAGAGGGAATTGTACCAAAACCAAGTGCCGCGCACTGTATACCGTATACCGAATTTTGTGTCAAGAGCTAATCTGCTCTCTTCAAGCTGGTAAACAAACGTCTGCCAACCATCTTCTTAATTGACAAAAGTGATCCCTACAACAAAGAAATACTTTCTTAGGGAAGATTTTTTGGTTGATCGCTGCCCAGGAATTGTTACTTTAGAAGGCAAACAGAAATTGGTTCAGAATAGAAACAGAGAAATGCAAACACCTTTTGAAACCTTTTTACCATTTTCGGTTCTTAACTTAAAAAAGATTTCAAGAAATTACCGGGAGGAAAAAATGCCTATATATGAATTTAAATGTAGAAAATGCGGGAGTGTTTTTGAATCTCTCTGCTTTCGCAGTTCCGGAGAGGATAAAGGGGCCTGTCCGTCGTGCGGAGAACAGGAAAGCGATAAACTTCTTTCCACTTTCTCATCCGTGAGTTCGGGTTCCGGTGACAGTTTTGGGAGCAGTGTTTCCCCATCCTGCGGATCCCATGGCGGGTTCTCCTGAGCTGGGTAATATAATCCGGCCGTGAGCCGGACTGACGTAATGAGGGTAACTGTTTTGGAACATATTGAAGAGAAGCAGAAAGGAAACAGTATGAGCATATGGATATTGTTATTAATCGTTGTGGGATGGGTCCTCCTTCAGGTATACATCCTGCCAAAGTTAGGGATTTCTACCTGAATGCGGAATAGTTGCCAGGTAGGCGACCC
>CAYOWC010000105.1:0-14067 GCA_964407525.1 uncultured Desulfobacteraceae bacterium
TTTTTTCAGCTACACAGTCAAAACGTAGTATCCGCGCGTATCTGCGAAAATCTGCGTCCCAATACCCTTCTCTGAATGTTAAGATACGGTCAGCTTTCGTTTTGCCGGCGGAGTATTCCGGCTCTTGTTAACCACAATTTCTCCATCCACCATAACCATGGCCACCCCTGGGACATCGCCTGCTTTAATGGCGGACAGGGCATCCTCACCTACGGAACCCATGGGGGCGTCCATCACTACCAGATCGGCTTCTCTGCCTTTTTCGATGATTCCCCGATTCAGTTTATAAATCCTGGCCGTATTGCCAGTAGCCATACAGAGGGCCTCTTCAGGTTCCACGAAAGTGAGGCTGGCAAGGTGATTAATAACACGCAAGATCCCCAAGGGGATAACACCAGTACCGGAAGGGGCATCGTTTCCGATAATCATCCGTCCAAGGTCGCCTCTTTCGAGACACATGGCAGCCACATCCACCGCCATCTTCGGATTTCCACAGTGCACGATCTCCACGGCGATATCCGTTTGATCAATGAGTTTCTCAGCCTCTTCCAAAGCAACAGCCGTAGGACCGCCGTTGAGGTGGGAAGCGATGTGGGGACCGGTTTTCATGACCTGTTCAGCCGTTACCGTACTGCTTCCGGGAATGGAAGTCCCGCCCGTATGCATCATGACGGTCATCCCTTCCTCTTTTGCCCACTTGACCATGGGCGCCGCATCTTCCGGTTCTTTCACGCTCCCAAGCCCGATTTCTCCCACCACACAAACCCCTTCACGAGCCATCTCCGCAAAGTCTTCTCGCGTCAATCCCTTTTCAAGGATTACGGCGCCTCCAATAACCTTTGCTCCACCGGGCCTGAAATTGGAAAAGGCCTTTGAGGCCAGAATCGCAAGGGCCTTCGTACCTGCCGGGTCTTTCGGTCTTCCCGGAAGATGCACTTCACCAGCAGAAATAAAGGTGGTCACCCCCCCGTGAAGCGCACTGTCCAGGAATCCTATCTGTTTCTGGCGGGGGGCCCAATCCCCTAAGACCACGTGGCAGTGGGAGTCTATCAACCCGGGTGTAACCGTCATTCCTCCGCAATCGATAACTTTGTCGCTTTCCTCAGGATTCATCTCGGAGAAAAGACCAACCGAACTTATTTTTCCGTCCTCAATGGCGATGCCGTCGCCTTCGAGGATTGGCGCATTAATATCTCCGCTCACAATTGTCCCAATATTCTTCAGAAAAGCCCTTGTCATTTTTTTCTCTCCTTTAAGATGGATCTTCTTATCTGCGCTCCCGCTTCCAAAACCCGTTCCAGATTGGCCGGCAGGCTCAAAATCCTTTCTCCCAAAGCATCTGAAAGGGCGTTGAGGATAGCCGGGGCAGTGGGAATCAATGCAGGTTCCCCAACCCCTTTCGCCCCGAAAGGACCTGTCGGCTCCGGGCATTCGACAATAATGGGCTCCACCTCCGGCATATCGGCGCTGGTGGGGATATAATAATCCTTCATGGATTCCGTCTCCCCCGGCACATACTCTTCCATCAAGGCAAACCCGACCCCCATGGCAACGCCACCTAAAATCTGCCCTCGAACAGACTCCGGATACAGGGCTCTACCCACATCATGAGCCGCAATAATTTTTTCTACCCTGACCTCCCCTGTTGCCACATCGGCCTCGACAAGCGCCACATGGCAGGCAAAGGCATAGGTCGCGTAGGGAACCCCCTGCCCCGTTTCCGGATCGAGAGGCACCGTATCAGGGTCAAAAGCCCCCTCGAAATGCAGGGATACCCCATTTTTTTTTGCTTCCCGTGCGATCTGCGAAAAGCCGGCTTTTTTTTCGCCCCCATTCCCATCCCGAACAAATCCGGAATCGAGGACAACTTCTCCCGCAGGAATCTTCAACAGATCGGCGCCTTGCGCAATCAATAATTCACGGAGATTTTCTGCGGCTTCCCGCACTGCATTGCCGGATATATAGGTTTGTCTGCTCGCGGAAGTGGCCCCGGCGCTTGTGGTGAACTTTGTATCGGCTGCAATCACCTTGATGGCATCAATTGGGAGATTCAGTTCTTCTGCCGCAATCTGGGCAAAAACCGTAGTAGACCCCTGGCCGATATCCGCGCATCCGGTAAAAAGGGTGATGGTTCCGTCTTCATTCATCTCGATCTGTGCTGTAGAAGGGTTTTTGACGCCGGTATTGCCAATCCCATAAAACATGGCGCCTACCCCCACACCCCTCCGCTTGAAAGGGCTCGTATCTACGGAACGCCAGCTGTTTACCGCCCGCTGGTATTGTTTTTCGACCGCGTCAAGACAATCGCCCATCCCCGCGCTTGCTTTCAATTCCTGCCCGGTCCCCATCCTGGAACCAATTTTCAGGCAATTGAACCGTCGTATTTCCAGGGGATCTATGGAAAGGGCCTCGGCAATGGCATCCATTTGCGATTCATGGGCAAAGGCGATCTGGGGTACACCGAACCCTCGCATGGCTCCCCCGAACGGGTTGTTGGTATACACACAGAGACAATCCGCTTCAAAATGCTCTACCTCATAAGGACCTGTGGCATGGACAGGCGCCCGAGATGCCACTGCAAGACCATAGGATGCATAGGCTCCAGTATCGCAGACGATTCGCGCCTTCATGGCAAGGAGTTTTCCATCCCTGTCAACGCCCGTTTTCAACGTCATCTTTAATGGATGTCTTTTGGCTGTTGCAAGGAAAGCCTCTTCCCGCGAAAAGACGTACCGAACCGGTCTTTTGAGGTGGTAGAGCGCCAGCCCGATAAACCCCTGCACATTCAGATCCAGCTTTGAACCGAATCCACCACCCGTAGCTGCCTGAATAATTCTGACTTTTTCTTTTTCCATGTCAAGCAGTGTTGCCACATCTCCACGATCATAGTGGGGATTCTGAGTAGAGGCCATAATCACGAGAGAACCATCCGTATCTACATAGCCGACCCCTGCATCCGGCTCCAGATAGGTATGTTCGAGGGCCGCCGTATGGTACGTCTTCTCAATCACGAGATGGCTTTTTTGAAAAGCGGACTCCACGTTCCCTTTGCGAATCTTTCTTGTGAAGAGAAGATTCCCATCGTCATGCACGTGGGGCGCACCTTCCTTCAAGGCTTCTTCCGGATCAATAACAAAAGGAAGTTCTTCATAATCCACACGAATGGCGGAGAGCGCCTGTTCCGCAGCGACCTCATTCTCCGCAGCAACCAGCGCCACGGCATCTCCCTCGAATCGAACTTTTTTCGCTACCAGGAGGGGTCGGTCTTTATTGATAATGCCGGTCAGATTTTTCCCGGGGATATCTCCCGCCGTAAAGACCCGAACAACTCCCTTTATCTTGCAAGCTTCCTCTGCATCGATCTTTTTTATAAGGGCGTGTTTATGGGGACTTCTGAGAACGCGTAGTTCCAGAGCATTTTCAAGCGGGATATCAGCACAAAAGGCAGGCTTTCCCTGAAGTTTCTCCGACACAGCGAATCGCGTTGGATTTTTTCCTATGGAATGATATGTTTTCATAGTAGTCACTGGATATTGGTCAATGGTCTTTGGCTGGTTGACTTTGGAAAAATGATGGGCACGCTTCGCTTTGCCCATCCTACCTGGAATATGGGAACCACCGCATTTTTGGTTGTTGGCTGCTTAGAAATGATCCTTTAACGGATAAAGCATCCGCATGAACAGCCCTTTTACCGCTTCTTCTTTATATACGGTAGAAGGTCTCCTTCCTGTAACCTCGATCATTTCCTTTGCCATAAGGCCGGCGCCTTCCAACAGAATCTCTTCGTCTATTTTTTTTCCTAGAAGAAACGTTTCCGCCTGGGCCATTCTTCTCGGCGTCGGCGTGCACGCCCCTAAAGCCAGACGGATAAAGGAAATTGCACGATTTGCGTCTCTTTCCGCCGCAAAGGCCATGCTCATTCTCGACACGGACAGGCTTTTCCTCCTACCGATCTTCTGAAAATCAGACATCCCTCTGGATGGCTGTAGAATAAATCCCGCGATGATCTCATCGGGCCCCACCGTGCTTTTGTAAGGGCCTGATGCCAGGTCTTCCACGGACACTTTTCTTTCACCCTGCCGATTTCTGATCAGGGCAATACCTTCATGGACAATCATGGGTGGGATTGTATCTCCTGAGGGAGAAGCGTTCGCTGCGTTCCCTCCTATGGTCGCGACATTTCTGATCTGTCGACTTCCAAACGTAAACGTGCATTTATGCAGGGCAGGAACAAGCTCGAGGATAAGGCTGGAACACTGTATTTCCGTAAGCGTCACTCCGGCACCGATAAAAAGGCCTTCTTCCACTATGGCAATGTCTTTCAAGGAATCGAGCCGGGATATATCCATGAGATAGGCGGGATCGATTTCCCCTGCCCGAAGATCTACCAGAATGTCTGTTCCCCCAGCGACAATCCTGGTTTCATGGCCATGATCCTCAAGGAATTGCAGTGCTTCTTCCGTATTGTCGGGCCTCACATAGGCCAGCTTCGAAGCCATCTTATTTCTCCACCGAAAGTCGTTGTGCCGCATCCTGTATGGAATCGACGATCTGTTGATAGCCTGTGCAACGACAGAGATTACCGGATATTCCATCGACAATCTCATCTCGGGAAGGATGTTTGTTTTCCTCGAGGATAGACACACCGCTCATGAGAAGGCCCGGCGTGCAGAATCCGCATTGAACCGCGTGATGATCTGCAAAAGCCTGTTGCAGCGGATGAAGACCGGACGCTCCAGCCAAACCTTCCACCGTTTTCACCTCTCGGTCATGGAGTTGGGCGGCGAGCATCAGACAAGCATTTACATTCCTCCCATCCACCACAATAGTACAGGCGCCGCACTCCCCGATGCCGCACCCTTCTTTGGTTCCTTTCAGGTCCAGACGGTCGCGAAGAGCTTGAAGTGCAGTTTCCGACGCAGCCACTTTCGTATGAACCACTTCTCCATTCAGCATAAATTTGATAGGGACATCTGTTTCAATCTGCATAATCAACCCTATTCCGCGTTGATCTTCTTTATATCCAGTTCTTTCATAACCACAACGCCCTTGTCCTTCATTTCCTTAAGAGCAGCAGTTGTAGTACCCGGGGCCACGCCCTTTGAAAGATCCTCCACAACAATCACCTTGTACCCTCTTTCCAGGGCGTCAAGGGCGGTAGCCTTTACACAATAATCGGTCGCTAAACCGAAAACCACCACTTTACTCACCATATTGCGTTTCAGGATCTTGTTCATTTCAGTCTCTGCACCACCGTCATCCTGAAAACCGGAATAGCTGTCGTACTTTCTATCCTTTCCTTTTTTTACACTGGCCAAAAAAATGTTGTTGTCTACCAAAATCCGCGCGTTTTCGGTTCCCTGGACGCAATGCGGGGGCCAAAGCATTTGTTTTCTATCTTCGATATCAATGAGCTCAAAAGGCTTTTTTCCCTTATGCTGCGTATAAAATGAAATATGGTCGGCAGGATGCCAGTCCTGGGTGGCAAAAATCAGAAATCCATCTTTACTCAGGTCGGCAACAGCTTTTCCCACTTTTTCAAAAAAAGCCTCATCGGCCCCATTCACAGCAAGGGAACCTTTTTTCCAAGTAGAGAAATCACCCTGCATATCTACCACGATAGCCGCTGTCTTCCCCCCCGCACAATCCGGGCAGGCCCCTGCCGTGGAGAAAAGCAGTATACCTCCAAGAACACATGAGAAAATCGTAACTCCCAGAAAACTCCGAAAAATATCTGAAAACCGTTTTACTGACATCGTGATACCTCCCTTTCTTATTGACATGTTAAAAAAAAACTACACCCACTTGGTAACTACCGTCTTTTCATCCATAAACATGTTCATAGAAGCCATCCTGGACTTGGCAGTTCCCACAAAAGAATCTCTCCTGGATCCCAGAGGGAAAAAGGCGTAAGGTTGGGCGACGCCTAAATTCACGGCCACATTACCCACATTCGTTTCCCTGATAAATTTCCGGGCATTTTTTCCGCTCGCAGTCATAATTGCAGCGGAATGTCCAAGGTAAGTTTTCGTGTTGATCCATTCGATGGCCTGCTCCAGGCTCTCCCCTCGCATCAGAGCAGCCACTGCACCAAAAGCCTCCTCTTTGGCCATGGGCATATCCGGATCGGCATCCTCGAGAATAGTGGGGGCAAGGAAATACCCATTGGGGTACCCTTCCGCCTTCACATTTCTTCCATCCAGGACCATCTTGCAGCCATCAGAAAGAGATTTTTCAATCCACCGGACAACGCTATCCCTTCCACCCTGTGTAGCATAAGGACCAAGCTGGGTCGATTCATCAAGGCCGTATCCCATTTTCATACCGGCGGCAGCATCAACAAACCGTGCCTTTACTTCATCATAGATATCACCAATAACCACCACATTGTCCACGCCGAGGCAACGCTGTCCAGCCATACCGAAGCAGGCCCGGGTCAACCACCTGACAGATTCATCCAGATCCGCATCAGGCATGATCACCAGCATGTTCTTACCGTTTCCGTTAATGGACGAAGTCTTACGATATTTTCCACAGAGTTCAAAAAGCTCGTGACCGGCCCTGTTGGAACCGATAAACCCTACACCTTTGATTTCAGGCTGGGTCAATATTTCCTTGTTTATCTTTCTTCCGCCATGAACCACATTGATCACACCGGGGGGGAAACCCGCCTCCATAGCGATCCTCGAGACAGTTTCCGCCGCCACGGGATCCTGTCTGCTGGGGCTGATAACCACCGTACAGCCGGCAGCAAGGGCATACGGGACAAAAGACGACCAGGCATGCATGGGGATATTGCCCGGGGTAATAATCAGAAATGCGCCGAGGGGTTCCCAGACCAGATATTGATCAATGCCATTTGCCAGTTGGTCCAGGTGTTCATTGCGCTTCACAAGACCGTACAAGGCTGAACAGGCTGATTCGATGTTTTCTATGACGCGGCTAACGGACCCCCGCGATTCCCCGATAGTCCTCCCGTGATCCTGGGTGAGAACAGAGCAGAGCTCATCATAGTTTTCTTCAAATTTGGCATGCAGGGCAAAAAGCAATCTTGCCCTGTCCCGCATGGGAACATTCTTCCATGTCTGAAAAGCCTCATGAGCCGCCTTGACAGCCATGAGTGCTTCTTCTTTCGTTGCCTGGGGAAACGTCGCGATCACTTCCCCCGTGGCAGGGTTGGTTGTCTCTTCAATATCCGTGGACTTGGACTCCACCCATTCCCCGTTAATCAGGAATTTGAGTTTTCCGTAATGTTTTTTAAACTCGGGCAATACAGCCATTATCTTCTTCTCCTATTTTTTTTCCTGCTTAGTTCTTTGTTTATCACTATCTTCTCAAGGCCTTTGCCTCGTTCCTTCAATCTTCTCTGTAGGTGCGACTTCAGTGCAAAATACCGGACTTCTCCTCCATGTTCTCTGTGTCTCCGTGGTTATTTCAATTTTCTGCACCTCTCACCTTGTCATCATGGTCGGCAGATAAAGGGCAATCTGGGGAAAAACAGTAACCAGTATAACCACAGCAAAAATAGCAAAAAGAAAGGGGATTACCCCCCTGAAAATAGTTTCTACAGGCACATCTTTTGCCACTCCCGCCACAGTAAAGATGTTCAGACCCATGGGAGGGGTAATCAGGCCTGCTTCCATCATGAGTACCGCTATGACACCGAACCAGATCGGATCAAATCCCAGCGCAAGGATGACCGGATAAATCACCGGCATGGTCAAAACCATCATGGAAATAGCATCCAGGAAACACCCGAGGAAGAGAAAGATAATAATGATAATCATGTGGATCAGATAGGGTGACACCTGAAGATCAGCAGCCCACTGGGCGATCTGCATGGGAATGGTGGACAAAGCAAGAAAATAGCTGAACACATTGGCGCCGGCTACCAGGAAAAGAACCATAACCGAAATTCGAACTGCCTCCTGCAAAGCCCCCACGAGATTCTTCCAGGTCAATTTCTTTTTAAAGATGGCGATAATGAAAAGGAAGGTGGCGCCTATTGCACCGGCTTCCGTGGGAGTGAACACCCCACCGTAGATGCCCCCCATCACCAGAAGAAATATAAGCAGCGGTTCCCATACCTTTAATAGAGAGGAGAATCTCTCCCCCCAGGAAACCGGATCGGAAATAGCCGGGGCCAGTTCAGGATTCATCTTCACCATCATCACGACGATTCCAATGTAAGCGAGTCCCAAGGTCAGGCCTGGAAAAATCCCCGCCACAAGGAGCTTTCCGATGGACTGTTCCGTCAGCATGCCATAGACGATAAAACCAATGCTCGGCGGGATCAGGAAACCAAGTGTCCCACCGGCAGCAATGGTCCCGGTGGAAAGCCTCGGATGATAATGATACCGGTTCATTTCAGGAAGCGCAACAGTCCCCATGGTAGCAGCAGTAGCCACCGACGAACCGGATACAGCGGCAAATCCCGCGCAGGCGCCTATGGTCGCCACACCAAGTCCGCCAGGAAACCTGCGGAACCATTTTTCAAACGCACTGAACAGATCCCGAGTCATTCCGGAACTGCCCGCGAAGCCGCCCATAACAATAAACAGGGGGATAACGGTATAGGGAAAATAGGAGGATACCTCATACACGGTCCGGCTGACCATGGGAAGAGCCGCTTCGAAACTTGCCAGATACGCCACTCCTGCGAACCCCACAAACATCATGGCGTATGCAATATGCATCCCAATGAACAGCAGAAAAAAAACCAATGCGGTACCAATTATCCCAACGGTTACAGGATCCAATATCATCTCCTCAATTTAACGTTCTTTTCCCGAACCCAGCTTTTTGAACAAATCAAAAAGATCCAGAAGCAACTCAAGTGCCAGGAAGAATCCCGCAACAGAAACAAGGAGCCTGAATGGGACCTGAGGGATTCGCCACATGTCGGAAACAGATTTTTCTTCCATTCCCACTACCCAGCCCTGCCAGGCCAGTATGGAAATAATGAACAGGCTGATGAGGGTAGTCAGGATATCTAATATCACTGCCACGCGACGTGGAAGTCTGCTCACCAGCATGGTCACCCTGACCTGTCCCTTTACCTGATGGGTATAAGCAACCCCCAAAAGAATAAAAATGGAAAGGATGTAGCTTGAAAGCTCCATTGCACCGGGAATGGGGCGAGACCATATGGCCCGCCCCAACACATCCCCGGTTGTCAACAGCATCATGGGAATCAGGAAAAACATTCCCACAAAACTAAGAAAAAGAACAATATTATGAACACCTTTTCTAAACACTTGAAACTCCAGGTTGACCGTTTCACGGTCCCATATTCCGGGGTTTAGAGGCTCAGAGATTCAAAGGCTCCCGTCCAGCTGAATCTTCAGCAGGTTGCTATCGACACTGGGGAAAGCGACTTTCCAACCGCGCGGCGAACCTTTGAACCCTGAGCTCAAACTTTGGAACCGCTCACTTCACCTCTGAACCGGTTCAGCTCCTACTTTCTCCATTCCGGGGGCATCGCCACACAGGTGACTCCGGCATCCGTGGCTGCACGGTCGTAAATCATGACGATCTCTTTCGCGGGCAAACCTTTCGCTTCCATATCGGCCACCCATTTCTTCGTCACATCCTGGAATTTCTCAAACCAGAGACCGGCCTGATCGGGGGCCATCTCGTGCATTTTAATCCCTTTTGCAGCGATTTCCTTCATCATGGTCTTGTACACTCCCTGGGTAAGACCGCCCGTGCTGCGGAAAGGATTTCCCACTACTTCTTCAATTATGACCTTCAGGTCATCAGGGGTTTTTTCCCAAGTTTTCTTATTCATGACCACGCCTTCTGAAACACAACCAAAGGTCGCTATCACTCCATACTTCACCACCTCGTACAGCTTGAAAGCAAGAACGAGAGGCGGACAGGTGACAAGGCCGTCTATGGTGCCGGTTTCAAGGGCTAAATACACATCGCCAAGAGGCATGAATACGGGTTCGGCCCCCAATGATTTGATATACTGCGTCTGCATCCCCCCCGGAGTCCTGATTCGCAGTCCTTTACAGTCTGCAAGAGATTTCACCGGTTTGGTCGTCCACAAAAACGCCTGAATACAGCCATTCAGCTCAAGAACCTTCACATTCGGGAACTCTTTCTGAAGGCCTTCTTTGTACACCTTGTTTCCTATGTCCACGGAAACATCTTTTCCGTCAACCCATGCGGCAAAAGAGAGCACATCGGTCAGGGGAAATTTGCCCGGGGTCCAGGTTGCGGTAAAATAGCCCATGTCCGAAAGGCCGTTGGCCACAATGTCAAAGTGCTCAGGACCTTTTCCAAGAGCGCCACCGGCATAGAGCGTATAGGTAATTCTTCCATCGCTCTTCTTCTTCAATTCTTCCAGCATCGGTTTCCATACGGTTTTGACCTCCCTACTTGCAGGCGGATGCCATGTGCTGAATTTCAGGTGAATTTTCTCACCGGAATCTGCGGCCATCACACCAACCGGCGCCAGAAAGAGTGCCGCAAACGCAACCAATACACATGCCAAAATAACCTTCTTCATTGCCAACCTCCTTTTATGCTACATGTTAATAATAAATGCCTGAAGACTTTCAACTCCATCCCTATTCCTACCACAAGAAAAGCATGCAGAAAAATTTACACCATTGCAACGGATTTCTTTTTCTTGTAAATAAGGCCCGACTTTGCATCATCCACCCTTAGCTTCTGAACAAATTCCAAGGCCATGGAAACGTGATCTTTGGTCAGTTTTGCAGTCAATTGTACATCACCCTGCTTAATGCCGGCCACAATCTTTTTATGATAAAGTAGGGATTCATCCAGGTGTCCTTTCCGGACGAGCGATCTGGAACTGAAGTGCTTCACCTGATTGTGCAACATTTCCGCAATTTTCTTCAATCGTCCATGGTCAGAAATATCGATCATCAGATCATGAAATTCCTGATTCAGTTCTTGATATTTCAAAATGTCTGGAGGATTGCAGACAACGCATTCCTCCATTTCGCCGACAATAATCTCCCATTGCCGAATATTTTCATGGGTAATATGAGGAAATGCCAATTGCGTGGCCATGGCGTAGAGTTCGGACTTGAGGCTGTAAATTTCCCAGGCATCCTTTTCCGTAATCTTGGTGACAAAGGCTCCATGGTTGGGTTTTCGAACAATGAGGCCATCCCCTTCCAGCAATTTCAGGGCTTCCCTGACCGGCGGACGACTGATTCCGAGCTGGGAGGCGACTTCCTGCTCTTTGATCTGCTGCCCCGGACAAAAATCCCCCTTGAAAATGCAATCAGCAAGGTATTTCCGGACGTTATCTGAGATAGATTCAACTTTCATCATTTTTTATAAATCCCCATATTGTACTTTGTATACAATATTCCATAAGACTCGTGAGCTGTCAATAATTTTTTTGTGCCTTATCAAAAAATAGGGTTCTAGCAGGTTGTGACTGGAAGGTGGAGGGAGGACGAGACGGGAGAACAAGATTGCTAAGTAGTCAATGGCGATATGTTGTCTTTATGGTGCTTCCGTAATCCCCCAACTCGCAAGATGGACGTCAATAATACTCTGATAGCTACCGTCCTTTTTCATTTCTTTTAGGACAATGTCCGCCTTGTCTCTTAAGGCACTGAGATTTTTGGCCTTTGAAAACCCCATATAAGCCGGAAAGGATTGAACGGGCGGCTCTAGTTCCTTGAGCTTAACCGACATGCCTTCCTCAAGATTGACTTTGGAATAATAATAATAGGCAACCCAGCGATCACTGGGCAGTATATCAAACCGTAGCCGGAGAAATTTTTTCATATTCAAATCCATTTTGGACACATATTCGATACGCGTAATCAATTTTTCGTCTACGGCCGCATCGAAAATACTTCCATAGCTAAACCTGACCAACCCAAATTTGTACGGATTCAGTTTCGACAAATCACCATCAAAAGCGGTGGGCGATTCCTCATTCACAAAAAGAGAAATAGTTTGATCCACTAAGGCTTCTTTGGTGTAATCGGCGAAAGATTCCCGCTCCTTTTTATGATAAAAAGTGAAAATAACATCCGATTCTCCAGCCTTAAGTTTTTTTACGGCACGTGGAAAAGGATAAAAATCTATTTTTATGGGTTGGTCTAGACGTCTAAACAATTCTCTGACAATGTCGACGGCAATCCCCTTCACTTCGCCCTGTTCTTCATACTGAAATGGTGGATAATTAAAGGTTGCCACCCTGAGCTCATCGGCAAAACTTACAGCGGAATTTATCCATATAAAGATGATGATCAATATCGTGAGACGCATTCTATTCATATTAGGCCTCTGCAATCTTATCGTTTTAAGGAACGTGAAAAAATTCCTTCGACCATTTTTTCATCGTTTAGAAAATCCTCAAATGAAGACGACATAAAACTGACATGCTTGGAAAGCCCTTTGAAGCGGAATTTGAATTTCTCAGAACTGTCCACATTAAGGACGAAAATCTCTGTTTGAGGTCTTAAGCTTTTCTTTAGGATGGCTTTCATATGAATATCGGCTTCGGGCAAAGAATAACCTATAAACACCACCTTTCTTGCCCTTCTAATCTCTTCCGCCGATTCAATGAACAAACGTGAATTGATAGGGTGGGACAAATCCTTCAAATGGGAAGGAGGAACCAACATGGTTTGAAATTCATTTTCATCGCGTGAGCATCGTGCATTGGATAGGCTTGCACAGATATCATCGGAATTGTCAGTAAGACAGCCTTGCCAATCCGCTTTACTGATTCCTAAATCAATACCCTTATCTAATGGCGTTAGTAAAACCTGATTGCAGCAATTGCAGTACTTCCAATTCAAACTACCGTGAATTTTTATCAATTTTATGGATATGGGTTCCAGATTATCCAATGAAAGAATGGGTTCACGAGGGTTCACCCACCAATTTTTATCGTCGATATCATCGCTGTGGTCATAATTGGAAAGATTGATACAATAGTCCAGATACATATTTCTGGGAAACATATGGAAGAATGCATCCTCCAAATAGGTATCGTAGTTGAGGGTAATCGTAGAAATATTCGTATTATATCGATATACGGCCTCCCAGAACAGACGATAGACATTGCCGGTAGAAGACGTTGTAGATGAAACAATGCAGTGGGTCAGTTTAATCAAGGCTTCTTTTATTTCGAAGATGGCACCCAGGGAATATTTTCTATTCAGACTTTCCCGCTTTTGAATAAAATAGTCCAAAAAACCGAATACCTCTTCCAAGGTTGGGTAATGGCCGGCCTTTTTATCCCAAGCAAAATTATCTTCGATAAAATCGCAAAGAATACGATAAAGAATCGAGTCGCGGATCTCAAGGTCATCTGTATCAAGAAGCAATGGCAAGATATCTTTTTGCAGAGGTGCACCATCGGCGTAGGAGGCTCCAGCGCCGAAGACAAATACCACGTCTCGTTGGCTGGGATAATGGAAGAACCGCTCAGTAGATTTTTTTGACCTGCGGGAAATGGTCTTGACGCCCAAAAAATCCTGGTACACTTCAGACAGATAGCGTCCATCTTCGGTTTGCCAGGTCATCCACCCGTTAACCGCGCGTTGATCGCCAGCCTTCTCGACACAATAGACGGCCGCATAACTGATGGAATAGGTATGCCCGAAGACTTCAATGCCATTCTTCTGGATGTATCCGCTAAATTTTTCTTGAGAACCGGCTTCAGACAGGTATCTAAACAGAACCTTTTGTCCCACTCTAAGGTAGCCGGCATCAAGCAGTACATTTAGAGGCATTTTGCCTAGCGGGATCTCGTTTGTTTTATACATTTCCCATCCATGGTCGGGTGAGATGGTGGATGATAAAAATTTTCTCTTTTAGATGGGAATTTTACAGAATCTGCTCTTTTCTGTCAATGATGAAATGGCCAAACCATCTCAGCAAACATGAAGCTGACGTTGTTTCTTCGTTCACAAGCTGGTCGGAGAGCCATACTTAAAACACAAGCCATGTTAAACTCCAAACGAATCAACATCGAAACAATCGGGCTTGGTCCTAACTTCAATACCCGTGAATGAATTCCATTCATCTTTGTTTGTCAGGCATTTGCGCGTTACTCGA
>CAYOWC010000106.1:0-14052 GCA_964407525.1 uncultured Desulfobacteraceae bacterium
CAAATGCGGCTTGGTTCTCTCAAACTTCTTTTTAGCCATCTTTCAGCCCTCCTCATAATATTAAACGAAAAAAATGGTACCTGGCAGAAATGCAAACTGCTTTAGAAGTTTTCCCCGCCTACCATCGATAATGGGCAAATGCCTTATTGGCTTCAGCCATCCTGTGAGTGTCTTCTTTCTTTTTGACAGCAGCCCCTCTCTTGTTGGCAGCATCCATCAACTCCGCAGCAAGCTTCGCTGCCATGGTCTTTTCGCCGCGAGCCCTGGCAAAATTGATAATCCATCTCATACTGAGCGCCTGTCGCCTTGCCGGTCTTACTTCAGTAGGAACCTGGTAAGTCGACCCGCCAACCCGTCTTGATTTCACTTCCACTGCAGGTCTTACATTTTCCATCGCAGTCTGAAAAACGGTTAAAGGGTCTTCTTTTGCCTTCTCCGATATAATATCAAATGCGTTGTACATAATTGCCTGGGCCGTACTTTTTTTGCCCTGTTTCATCAGGCTGTTAATAAACTTGGCAACCAGCACGCTATTCTGTTTTGGATCCGGTGATATCTTTCTTTTTGCCACCACTCTTTTTCTGGGCATATGAACTCTCCAGACGGTTTTAATCCCTGCCGCCGATGAATTTATTGTTTACATTTTCTCATGCAGGGGTTCAGCTGTTTCATCCTCGGGAACGAAGTCCTTTAGGTCTCTTGGCGCCATATTTTGACCGACCTTGTCGGCGGTCATCCACTCCGGTAGTATCCATGGTTCCCCTAATGACATGATACCGAACACCCGGTAGGTCTTTTACTCGGCCTCCGCGTATGAGGACAACGGAATGCTCCTGAAGATTGTGTCCCATTCCCGGGATGTAGGATGTCACTTCAATTCCATTCGTCAGCCTCACTCTTGCGACTTTCCTGAGCGCCGAGTTGGGCTTCTTGGGCGTAGAGGTGTAAACCCTTACGCAAACGCCTCTTTTCTGCGGGGCGCCCTGGAGAGCAGGGGTGGTCACTTTTTTCTTTGACTTGCGACGTCCATTTCTTACAAGCTGGTTAATTGTCGCCATGAAATCTCCTCAATAGATCAAACTTGATCAACGTAATAAACTTTAGTTTCGCGTATTTTTTAAACCTGCGGCCCGTGTCGTTTTCTCAAATCGTCCGTTTGGATTCAAATCCTCACTCCGCAGACCCACTGAAAGAGGAAGAGTAAATTGAGAATCTCCCTTTATATTATCTTGGACGCAGATTGTCAAGCGATTTTAGAAAATTCTAAGAGAAAAATTAGTTGCTCAACGCAATTTCTATATCACGATATTTTTTCAATCCTGTTCCTGCCGGTACAAGTCGTCCCATAATCACATTTTCTTTCAAACCCTTTAGAAAATCCACTTTCCCTGCAATACTTGCATCAGAAAGGACTTTCGTCGTCTCCTGAAAGGACGCAGCAGAAATAAAACTTTCCGTATTCAACGATGCTTTTGTAATACCAAGCAGAACGGGCTGGCCGCTGGCCGGTTTTCCACCCTTTGAAACAAGATGTAGATTCTCTTTTTCAAACTTCCATTTTTCAACATTTTCCCCTATGAGAAAGTTTGAGTCCCCGGAATCGGTAATACTTACCTGCCTCAACATCTGTCGGACGATTACTTCGATATGTTTATCGTTGATCTTCACGCCCTGAAGTCGATAGACCTCTTGAACTTCATTCACAAGGTATTTTGCGAGTTCCTTAATTCCTCTGATTTTGAGGACATCGTGCGGATCAGCTGCCCCATCCATCAGGGCCTCCCCTGCTCTGACGTAATCTCCTTCGAGGACACTGACATGTTTGCCCCTGGGAACAAAATAGTTCTGAGGTTCACCAATCTCCGGAGTGATTACCATTTTCCGTTTTCCCTTGGTGTACTTTCCAAAAGTAACGGTCCCATCAATCTCGCTAATGATTGCCGTATCTTTCGGCTTTCTTACTTCGAAAAGCTCAGCGACCCTGGGCAGACCACCTGTAATATCCTTTGTCTTGGTTGTCTCCCGAGGAATTTTCCCTAAAAATGAACCGGGTCCCACTTCGTCCCCTTCGTTCACCATAAGAACCGCGCCTACCGGCAAATTATACTGGGCTTTTCCACCTCCGCCTCTGCCGGCTGTTTTTCCACTGCTGCCAAGAATTGAGATGCCCGGTCTGGCATCCACATCACTCGACTCCATTATCACTCGGCTGATTCTACCGGTAACTGTGTCGCGCTTTTCCTCCATGGTCTTGCCTTCAGTAATATCCCGGAATTTAACCCTTCCCGACGCTTCCGTCATAATGGGAATAGTGAACGGGTCCCACTTCGCCACAATCTGATTCGATTCGAGTTTCTGCCCATCTTTGACCGTAAGAGTGGCGCCGTAAATAACCGGATATCGCTCAAGTTCCCTTCCGCCCTTCCCGATAATAGCAAGTTCACCATTCCTGTTGGTAGCAACCAGATTCCCCTCGTCGTTTTGAACCGTCTTCAAATTCAAGAATTTCGCTAGACCCGAGTTTCTCGGCTGAATCGTTGACTGTTCCACGCGTCCGCCGGCGGCGCCACCAATATGAAAAGTCCTCATGGTAAGCTGCGTACCTGGTTCACCAATGGATTGCGCTGCAATAACCCCCACAGCCTCACCAAGATTGACCTCATGCCCATGGGCCAGGTCCCTCCCATAGCACTTCCTGCAGACCCCTCTTTTGCATTCGCAGGTGAGGACGGAGCGTATTCTGATCCGTTCCACACCCGCCTCTTCAATTCTCGTCACGTACTCTTCATCTATTCCTTCGTTGGCCTGAACAAGTACGTTGCCTGTAATCGGATCAAGGATATCTTCCAAAGCAACCCTGCCCAGAATACGTTCTCCAACACGCTGAAGAATCTCACCGCCTTCTACGAGAGCTTCTACCCATATTCCGTCAATGGCTCCACAATCATCCTCGGTAATAATGGCTTCCTGCGAAACATCCACGAGCCTTCTCGTCAAATACCCTGAGTTGGCTGTTTTAAGAGCGGTATCTGCCAGGCCTTTTCGCGCCCCATGTGTGGAAATAAAATACTGAAGAACCGTCAGGCCTTCGCGGAAGTTAGAGGTAATGGGCGTTTCAATGATCTCTCCGGAAGGCTTGGCCATAAGACCTCTCATGCCGGCGAGCTGCCTCATCTGGTCTTTACTTCCCCTTGCTCCGGAGTCGGCCATCATGAAAACGGAATTAAAACGGCCCGTTTCCTCGGTTTCCCCGTCTGGTCCTTTTACCGAATCCAGCCCCATTTCTCTCATCATTTCGCTGGCAACATCATCGGTCGATTTAGTCCAAATATCTACCACCTTATTATATTTTTCACCGCTGGTAATGACACCGCTCTGGTACTGGTCTTCAATTTTTTTGACTTCGCTTTCCGCCCCGTTAATAATGGTCTCCTTCATGGAAGGAATAACCATGTCTTTCATAGAAATTGATATTCCGGATATGGTTGCATATTTGTATCCCAAATCCTTTAATCGGTCCGCGAGAATAACCGTCGACTTAATACCAATCTTTCGATGGGATTCATTAATAAGGAACCGCAACTCCTTCTTTGTCATAACTGCATTGACAAGTTCGAACGGCAGGGATTTGTCCGGGATAATTTCATACAAAATAATTCTCCCAGGGGTCGTATCGTACATCCTCCCATCCATCCTGACTTTGATGGTGGCATGGAGGTCCACTTCTTCTGCATCATAGGCCATTCTCACTTCAAGAGGACTGGAAAACCTTTTCCCAGCGCCTTTTGCATGAGGCTTTTCCCTTGTCATGTAATAGATTCCAAGAACAATATCCTGGCTTGGAACAATTATGGGATCCCCGTTGGCTGGCGAAAGGATGTTGTTTGTAGACATCATCAACACCCTGGCCTCTATCTGAGCCTCGATAGACAGGGGAATATGCACGGCCATTTGATCCCCGTCAAAATCTGCATTAAACGCCGTACAAACGAGGGGATGAAGCTGTATAGCCTTACCTTCGATAAGAATTGGTTCAAAGGCTTGAATTCCAAGCCGGTGAAGCGTCGGCGCCCTGTTGAGTAGAATGCAACATTCCCGCACGACCTCATCAAGGACATCCCAGACTTCCGGGGACTCCCTTTCCACCATCTTTTTCGCACTCTTAATGGTGGTAACGAAACCTTTTTCATCCAGTTTGTTGTAGATGAAAGGCTTAAACAGTTCCAGGGCCATTTTTTTCGGCAATCCACACTGATGAAGGCGTAGATCCGGCCCCACAACGATAACGGAACGACCCGAATAGTCCACCCGCTTTCCGAGAAGGTTTTGCCTGAATCGCCCCTGTTTTCCTTTGAGCATATCGCTGAGGGACTTGAAAGGCCTCTTGTTGGCGCCGGTAACAACTTTCCCTCTTCTTCCGTTATCAAACAAGACGTCCACGGCTTCCTGAAGCATTCTTTTTTCATTTCGAACAATAATGTCCGGAGCGTTTAGCTCCAGGAGCCTTTTCAACCGGTTATTGCGATTAATAACGCGACGGTAAAGGTCATTCAGGTCGGAAGTAGCAAAACGGCCTCCATCAAGAGGAACAAGCGGCCTTAAATCAGGCGGCAACACAGGAATAACATTCAAAATTGTCCATTCCGGCCTGTTCTTGGAGTCCTTGAAGGCGTCTATAATTTTCAGGCGTTTGGTAAGTTTTTTTCTTTTCGCCTCCGATTTGCTTGCATTTAACTCGATTCTCAAACTATCAGACAAAAGATCCAGATCTAATTCCTTGAGCATCCGCTGGATCGCTTCAGCTCCGATCCCTGCGTCAAATCGATGCCCGTAATCTTCCCTTGCCTGCAAAAGTTGTTCATCCGTCAGAACAGAACCTTTTTTAAGAGGCGTATCCTTTGGGTCCACAACAATATGTCCTTCAAAATAAAGAACTCTTTCCAGATCTTTGAGCGTCAGGTCGAGCAAATTCCCCACTTTGGAGGGAAGGGCCTTCAAGAACCAGATGTGGGCCACGGGTGCAGCCAGTGTGATGTGGGCCATTCGTTCCCGCCGAACTTTACTCTGAATGACTTCCACACCGCATTTTTCGCAGACAATACCGCGATGTTTCATTCGTTTGTATTTGCCGCAATTACACTCATAGTCCTTTATGGGCCCGAATATTCTTGAGCAGAACAGTCCGTCACGCTCCGGCTTGAACGTCCTGTAATTGATTGTCTCCGGCTTTTTCACTTCACCAAAAGACCACTCAAGTATTTTTTCCGGTGAAGCAAGAGATATTCTCACAGCATTATAGCTGGAGGGATCCTTTGGTTTTGCAAAAAAACTGTATAATTCTTCCATTGCCTTCTCCTTTTCCAGCCTGAAAGACTATATCTGACCGTCCTCAAAGAGTTCGATTTCAAGACCAAGGCTCTGGAGTTCTTTCATCAGCACCTTGAAAGACTCAGGTATCCCGGCTTCAAGGGCATTATTCCCTTTTACAATTCTCTCATACATCCTCGTCCTGCCGGCCACATCATCAGATTTAACCGTGAGAAATTCCTGAAGCGTGTGGGCTGCCCCGTAAGCTTCCATCGCCCAGACCTCCATTTCTCCAAGCCTCTGCCCCCCGAACTGTGCTTTTCCGCCCAAAGGCTGTTGTGTGACGAGGGAATAGGGCCCAATGGAACGGGCGTGGAGTTTGTCATCCACCAGATGGTGAAGCTTCAAAACGTACATCACACCTACGGTAACATCCTGATCAAACGACTCTCCGGTTCGACCATCATACAGGGTAGCCTGGCCCGTTACCGGCAATCCGGCTTCCTCAAACCACGCCTCAATCTCATTCTCATCAGCACCATCAAAAACAGGTGTTGCCACAGGGAGTCCTTCTGCCATGCCTCTGGCACTGTTCAGTATATCGCTCTCGCTCTTGCCGGTAAAAAACTCGTCATATTCCTTCTTGCTGAAAAGGGCTTTGAACCTGTTCCGCAATTGGTCAACGTCCTTGAGACTATCAACCATTTCACCCACCTGCCGACCCAATTCGTAAGATGCCCATCCAAGATGTGTTTCAAGAACCTGTCCCACATTCATCCTCGACGGCACACCAAGAGGGTTTAAAACGATATCCACCGGCCGACCATCCGCAAAATAAGGCATATCTTCAATGGGGAGTATTCTGGAAAGCACTCCCTTGTTTCCATGGCGGCCGGCCATCTTGTCGCCCACAGACAGTTTTCGCTTTACTGCCACATACACTTTCACCATTTTGATAACGCCCGGCGCCAATTCATCCCCGAGGTCAAAATTTGCGACGCGGTCATCATGCTGCTTGGTTATGCGCTCTATCCTGGATGAGCATTTTTCAATAATAGACTCCACACGCTCAATGACATCCATAGATATCCTGAGATCAGCCCCCGCCCAAATATCAAAGGGAAACTCCTCAATGTGGTCAATTTCGATTGCCTTGTTTGCCCGAAGCAAGACTTCGTTTGTTTCCTTGCTGTAAAGATCGGATTTAAGCTTTTCGCCCTCCAGGAGAACGACCAGCATTTCCTTCGCACTTTCTACAATGACGTCTTTTTCGTCCTGAAGATCTTTCTTGAGCCTGGATATTTCACCAGCTTCAATGGCCAAGGTCCGCTCATCTTTTTCAACACCTGCTCTTGAAAAGACTTTCGCATCAATCACAATGCCGGTCACACCCGGTGGGACTCTCATGGATGTATCCTTCACATCGCCGGCCCTGTCGCCGAATATGGCCCTCAGAAGCTTTTCTTCAGGGGAAAGTTGTGTTTCTCCCTTGGGAGTTATCTTTCCCACAAGAATTTCTCCCGAACTTATTTCAGCGCCCACTTTAATGATTCCGCTTTCGTCCAGGTTCTTCAGGGCTTCCTCTCCCACATTTGGGATATCCCGTGTGATCTCTTCCTTGCCGAGCTTGGTATCTCTTGAAACTACGTCAAACTCCTCAATATGTATGGAGGTATAAATGTCTTCTTTTACAACCCTTTCACTTATGAGAATGGAATCTTCAAAATTGTACCCACCCCAGGACATGAAAGCGACCATGACATTACGACCCAGCGCCAATTCTCCCTGCTCGGTAGAAGGTCCGTCGGCTATCACCTGCCCTTTTTTAACATGCTCCCCTTTTCGCACGATCGGTTTCTGATTGTAGCAGCTGTTTTGATTAGACCGCATAAATTTGATCAGCTTATAAATTTCCACTTCCGGCTCATCCGTTTCAGAAGTGATAATCGACCGGACAACAATCCTAGAAGCATCTACATGTTCAATAATTCCATCTCTTTTTGCTATAACGGAATTGCCTGAATCCCTGGCCACAATCCTCTCAACTCCCGTCCCGACAATAGGCGCCTTGGCCTTCAATAAAGGGACGGCCTGCCTCTGCATGTTGGATCCCATGAGCGCCCTGTTGGCATCATCATGCTCAAGAAAGGGAATCAAGGAAGCCGAAATGCTCACCAACTGGTCCGGTGAAACATCCATGTATTTCACTTCGGTTACAGGAACCTTCATTGCATCACCGCGAATACGAACCGCCGCCTCTTCCCGAACGAAATTCCCATGTTCATCCAATGGTGCATTGGCTTGTGCAATGGGGTAGTCTTTTTCCTCCAGCGCAGATAGATATTCAATATCGCTGGTCACTCTGCTGTCCTCAACTTTCCTGTACGGCGTCTCGATGAACCCATATTCGTTGACCCTCGCATAGGTACTCAGAGACATGATCAAGCCGATGTTCGGGCCTTCCGGTGTTTCAATGGGACAAATTCGCCCATAATGGGTAGGATGAACATCCCGAACCTCGAAGCCTGCTCTTTCTCTCGTAAGCCCACCCGGCCCCAGCGCACTCAATCTCCTCTTATGCGTAACCTCCGACAGCGGGTTTGTCTGGTCCATAAACTGAGAAAGCTGGCTCGTACCGAAAAATTCCTTCACCACAGCGGAAACAGGTTTAGAATTGATCAGATCATGAGGCATTAACGTCTCCACCTCTTGTAAACTCATCCGTTCCTTAATGGCCCTTTCCATCCGCACCAGACCTATTCGGTACTGGTTTTCCAGCAACTCTCCAACTGCCCTGACCCTTCTGTTGCCAAGGTTATCAATGTCATCTACCACAGCCTCGACGCTTTTCAATTTAATGAGTTCCTTCACGGTGGCAAGGATGTCCTCTCTCCTGAGGGTGCGCAAGGTAAGGGGGGCGTCGAGATTCAGCCGATAATTCAGTTTGAGACGGCCAACAATAGACAAATCGTAGGTATCGATGTTGAAAAACAGATTATCAAAGAAGCGTTCCGCCACTTCGGGCGTCGGCGGACTGCTGGGGCGCATCTTCCTGTAGATATCGAGGACACCATCTTCACAGTTCTCAATTTTGTCAAGGAGCAACGTCTCCCTGATCGCAGGAATAACCCCATGACCAGTCAGGATAAGGCACTCCAGAGCAACCGTTCCTTTTTCCTGTACGATTTCCAGGTGGTCCTCGCCAATTGCCTGATTAGACCCGCATAGTATTTCCCCTGTTTCGGAATCCACAAAATCGTCTGCAAGCACACGCCCAACTACATCAGCAGGCTCAATGGGAATTCGAATTCGTTTGGGATCTATGCATGAAATTTCCACTACACCTTTTTCTTTCAAGGCCTCCTGGAGTTCTCCGGTAAGGGTTTCCCCTTTTCTCCCGAGGATATTCCCGGTATCCGGATCCAACACATCTTCGGCAAGCAGCAGTTCTTCGTCTTTCAGGAAATCAAGGGACAACCTTCGTTTCAGAGGGTTTCTGGCTTTAAAGGCCTCAGAGGCCTTCAAAGCTTTCAACAATCTTTTGGAAAATTTCGTCCCTGCTTTTCCAAGAACCTCCCCGGATGCCAAATCAATGATTTCTTTGGCAACCTTTTCCTGTCTGAGCTCTTCCGCCTTGGGTTCACGCCACCAACCAAGGCTATCGCAACCAATCATTTCCGTCTGATAAAAGTGCTGCAGAATATCACACGTGGGATATCCAAGGGCTTTCAAAAGTATAGTGACGGGGAATTTTCGTCGTCTGTCTATGCGAACATGCAGCATATCTTTCGGATCAAACTCAAAATCCAGCCACGAACCTCTCAATGGAATAATTCTTGCTGAATACAAAAGTTTACCGCTTGAATGCGTCTTCCCCTTATCATGGTCGAAAAAAGCACCCGGAGATCGATGCAGCTGACTCACAACAGCCCGCTCCGTGCCGTTAATAATGAACGTACCTCTTTCGGTCATCATCGGCAGGGTCCCGAAATAAATTTCCTGTTCTTTAATATCCCTGATGCTTTTGGTATCATTCAAGGAATCGGTATCAAAAACAACAAGCCTTACTGTCAATCTAAGGGACGCCTCATAAATCATGCCTTTACTGAGGCAGTCTTCTTCACTGTATTTGATATCCTGAAAAGAGTATTTCACAAACTCCAGAGACGACGTACCCGCAAAATCATGAATGGGGAAAACACTTTTAAATGCCCCCTGCAACCCCTCATCCTTACGTTCTTCGGGCGGTACATCTTTTTGCAGAAACCGATCGTAGGATACTTTCTGTATATCGATAAGATTCGGAGTCTCAACAATCTTGTCAATTTTTCCAAAACTTTTCCTGATACGTCTTTTGACTCCATCAGTTTTTGACATAGAATCTCCTGTATATATGTACTAACAACCAGCAACAGACACGAAAAGACTGCCACAGAACAAAACTACGTGATTTCATCACATCCATTATGCAAATAGCTTCCCCCATTTCAAGGATAACCTCGCCCCTGTCCTGGAAGAAGCCATTACGATAAACAATAAACGGCAAAAGGGCTCTTCAAAAGTGCTATTTAATCTCCACGCCGGCACCCGCCTCTTCAAGCTGTGTTTTGATGCCTTCCGCTTCATCCTTGGGAATACCTTCCTTTACAGGACCGGGCACACCATCAACCACGGCCTTTGCCTCTTTCAACCCGAGTCCCGTGACAGCGCGAACTACCTTGATCACCTGAATCTTTTTGTCGCCAATACTTGTCAGCATAACATCAAATTCAGTCTGTTCAGCAGCTTCCTCCTGGGCCTCGCCCGGAGCGGCAGCCGCCACAGCAACAGGTGCAGCAGCACTGACTCCAAACTTCTCTTCAAGCTCCTTTACAAACTCTGACAACTCCAATACAGTCATACTTGATATGAATTCAACGACATCGTCTTTGCTTATTCCCATTTTTCTTTTTCATCCTCCGAATATTTGCTTGCAGCTAATTGGCTTTTTGTTCTTCAATGGCTTTCAGTACATTAAGCAGGCTTACAGGTACACCGTTCAAAACTCTTACAAAAGAGGTTGGAACAGCCTGCATGACCGAAAGGATCTGCGAAAGGAGAATCTCTCTTCCCGGCAACGCAGCCAGTTTTTTTACGCCATCAAGATCAAGTTCCCGGCCGGAAATCTGTCCCCGTCTTATATCGAGTTGTTTAAACTTTTTGGCATAATCCACTAACACTTTTGCAGGACCAACGACGTCTTCATACATTAAAGCAATTGCAGAAGGTCCTTTCATGTAGTCCTTGACAACTTCTGTTTCAGTATCCTGACTGGCCAGTTTGAGAAGCCTGTTTTTTACAACCTGAAATTCCGCCTGGACTTTCCTGAGTTCTCTCCTTAACCTGTTGGTCGACTCCACATCGAGGCCTTGATATCCGACCAGCAACGTTCCCTGCACCTTTTTGAGCCGCTCATGAAGACCGACTACAAATTCTTTTTTGGTTTCTCTATCCATATTCACCTCCTCTCTATTCAACAAGTTCCTTGTCACAGACAAAAGGCATAGCTTGGAAACCTACGAGCCACAGATGGAAACTATTTCATATCGCCACACAATCAGGGAGGAGAATTCACGGTGTTACGTCGACAGGTCAGTCGCGACGTCTCAAACGCTTCATCCCATAAAAGTGAGCTGCAGATCTATAGTCTCGGCAGGCATACCATTAAGCCCTAAACACGGGCGCCTACTGTCTTTGACAAATGCTTAAAGAATAAAATTAACAAGCATCAAAACCCCGCAGAACAGCGTATCGACCGATAAGGCGTAATACGCGTCACTGCAGGGTAATTAACGAAAAACATCGAGGTTGAAAATAGAGAAGCACAGACTAAATGAGCTTCATACCCCGAAGATTTCCTGAAAGTTATTTTGTTACAAGATCCTTTACATGGGAACTATCAACCTTTACTCCCGGACCCATGGTTGAAGAAAAAGCAATGCTCTTGAAATAAGTCCCCTTGCTTGACGGGGGTTTGAGCCTCAAAATGGTCTCAAAAAACGCCGCTATATTTTCAACGAGTTTTGGGACACCAAAGGAAACTTTCCCCATGGATGCATGGATAATACCGGTCTTATCCACTTTGAAATCAATCTTTCCCGCTTTGATATCTTTCACTGCTTTGGCCACTTCAAATGTAACGGTGCCCAGTTTTGCATTGGGCATCATTCCCCTAGGCCCCAGGACCCTTCCCAACTTTCCAACCGTACCCATCATGTCCGGGGTTGCAACCGTTTTGTCGAATTCAAGCCAGCCTTCCTGAATTTTCTTTGCAAGATCGTCACCCCCCGCAAAATCAGCTCCGGCATCCATGGCTTCTTTTTCTTTTTCGCCTTTAGCGAAAACGACAACACGAAGTTTCTTTCCAGAACCGTTCGGGAGCCCTACCGTTCCCCGAACCATTTGATCGGCGTGACGGGGATCCACTCCCAGCCTTACTGCCAGATCCACAGTCTCGTCAAACTTGGCCTCAGAACCGTCAATGGCGAGTTGGACCGCTTCTTCGAAATTATATTTAGTCAGCTTGTCCACCTTTTCAGCGCGCTGAATATATTTTTTTCCTTTCCTGGGCATCTTTCTTTCCCTTCTCAGACTAAGATTCTGAAATCGTTATCCCCATACTCCTTGCAGTGCCTTCAATAATTTTTCCGGCCCCTACCAGGTCGATTGCGTTTAAATCCTCAAGTTTGATCTTTGCGATCTCCTCTACCTGCTTTTTGGTCACACTCCCGACTTTATTTCTGTTTGGCTCAGGAGAACCTTTTGCAACCTTGGCATATTGCTTCAAGAGCACTGAGGCAGGTGGCGTTTTCGTTATAAACGAAAACGACCTGTCTGCGTATATGGTTATTATCACGGGGATAACCGTTCCAGCTTGATCCTGAGTTCTGGCGTTAAACGCCTTACAGAACTCTGCAATATTGACTCCGTGCTGTCCAAGGGCAGGTCCGATGGGCGGAGAAGGATTTGCCTGTGCGCCCTTAACCTGCAGCTTGACAGAACCAATTATTTTTTTTGCCATAATAGAACCTCTTTTTTCAATTCATACAAATCGTCATTTTCAGTACACGCCAACCGAACGTTATTCGCAGGGAAGGGGGCCTCAAACAGTGCTAACCTGAATAAAATCAAGTTCTACAGGGGTTGGACGCCCAAATATGGTAATAAGAACTTTCACCTTTTCCTTATCGGGCTTTACTTCCTCCACAAGCCCCTGAAAATTCGTAAACGGTCCGTCAATAACTTTGACCTCGTCGCCCTCTTCAAAGCTGTATTTAGGCTTAGGCCTGCTGACACCCTCTTCCATCTGGTGGATAATACGTTCCGACTCCTCATTTGAAATGGGAGTAGGTTTCACATCACCACCTACAAATCCTGTAATTTTAGCCGTATTCTTGACCGTATGCCATGTCTCATCATTCAAATCCATCTGAACAAGGATATATCCAGGATAAAATTTCCTGGAAGACATTTTTTTTTCTCCATTTCTCAGTTCAACAACCTTCTCAGTAGGAACCAGAATCTGCCCAAAACACTCCTCTTGTCCGAAGGCTTCTATCCTCTGTTGCAGATTCGTTTTCGCTTTGTCTTCAAAACCGGAATACGTATGAACAATATACCATCTAAGTTCCACGGTTGCACCTGACTAAAAAACGATTGAGATTTGACAGCTTGAAAAGAATCAAAAGGTTTCCAGAAACCCGGCTACGGTGTGAACTAAGGTTCCAGCTCTTTTAGAATCGTCTCGAATATTGCCAGCCATATGGGCAACCGGCAATGTATCCAATTATCGGTCTTACTACCTACTTTTTCCCTGTTGGCCGTATGCCGAGTATGTTACTGGGAAGGCTGACAAAAATACAATAGGTTAAATGATGTTTTTGATAATTTTTATAAGCCCAAAATCAACCAAACCAAGAAACAAAGCAACCAAAAGCGTAAGGACAATAACTACTGCGGTGGAAGCCAGCAATTCCTTGCGAGTTGGCCACTTTACTTTTTTCAACTCTGTTTTGGCTTCTCTCAAAAACTGCCCCGTCTTATGGAAGATGCTTGAAATAGCGTTTCCACTTTTCTCTTTTTTCGGCGGAACAGTTCGTTTCTGGGCGGGTGATGTGGTTTTTGCCACTACCCCTTCTGTTACAACGCTTTCAGCTGTATCAGCTGTCGCACTCACAGAAGGATCTGTTGAGAGCTTTCTCTGCCTTGAGCGCCCTTTGCTTTTTGCTTTCTGGGTTGGTTTCTTTTTCATTTTGTATCTGTCTTAGTTTTCCAAATTTTTGTTTTGCCTGCAGATAACACAATAATGTGACGACCACCCCTGATATCTTTCCTACAATAATCTCAGACTTCCACACAAAATAATGGCAGGCCAGGAGGGATTCGAACCCCCATCACCCGGATTTGGAGTCCGGTGCTCTAGCCGTTAGAGCTACTGGCCTGCAGCATTGAAAACCTACTTTGTTTCCTTGTGGAATGTGTGGGTCCTGCAAGAGGGACAATATTTCTTAAATCCCAGTTTATCCGGAGTCTTTCTCTTGTTTTTTGTCGTCGTATAGTTTCTGTTCTTGCACTGTTCGCAGGCCAATGTAATAATATCACGCATCTCTTTACCGATCTCCCATTATTCGATAATCTCGCTGATTACACCAGCGCCTACCGTCCGGCCACCCTCTCGAATAGCGAACCGAAGTTCCTTTTCCATGG
>CAYOWC010000107.1:0-4931 GCA_964407525.1 uncultured Desulfobacteraceae bacterium
GAAAAAATTTCAGATTATATGGAGAGGAAATGAGCTTTTGTTTATGGCTTACCGGGCTGCCGGGTTCCGGGAAAAGTACAATACTGAATGAGCTTTCCCGGATGTTATTAGAATCGGGGATTGAAGCGATTGGGCTCAGTCTCGATCATATAAGAAAAATCCTCACACCGGAACCAAAATATACGGATGAAGAACGCGCCATTGTTTACCGATCACTCGTCATGATGGCTCAGCTCCTGGTCGAGCAGGGCGGGAAAAACGTGATCATCGATGCAACCGGCCATCGAAGAGAGTTCAGAGACCTGGCGAGGAGGTTGATCTGTGAATTTGCTGAAGTCTACGTGAAATGTCCACTGAAAACATGTCAGGTTCGTGAGACATCACGGCGGAGTCAACTCGTTGAAAAAGATCTTTATAAACGCGCGTCAGAAGGAACATTACAAGGAAAACTACCCGGTATTTCAGAACCCTACGAAGAGTCTCGAAGCCCTGATGTTTTGGTTGCATCAGATCTGTTGTCTCCCCATGAATCCGCAAAAAGGATTATGGGGTATGTCAAATCGAGGTGGGCGGAAGGAACGTGAAACAAGAAGGGAGAACCATGTTACAAACTGCCATAGAGGCCGCAGTGGAGGCCGGTCGAAGTATTGTAGCGCGATACCCCGGCAAAATGGAGCTCACAATAAAAGGGCACCGTGATCTGGTCACCGATGCGGATATCGCTGCTGAAGAGATCATCATTGACCTGATCCAGGCCCGTTTTCCTGATCATGCCATATTGTCCGAAGAGGCAGGGGGTAGCGGGATTTCCAGTGGCTATACATGGGTGGTGGATCCACTGGACGGGACGACGAATTACGTTCATCATCACCCTGTTTTCGCCGTATCCATAGCGATATTAAAAGATGGAATCCCTCTCATGGGGGTGATCCACGACCCGTTGCGCAATCAAACATTTGTGGCTCACAGGGGAGGTGGGGCGAGGCTCAATGACGTACCGATTCACGTTAGCCGCGTCGCAAATTTCGGTAACGCGATGTTGGGACTCGATTGGGGGCATAGCAATGAGGTGCGCGAGCAAATTCTATCCTACGTGCATCAGATCGCTCCTCACTGTGGAACGTTACGTGTTTTGGGATCAGCGGCATTGGCGATGTCTTATGTAGCTGTGGGGTGGCTCGATGCCTATTTTCACGTGGGGTTGAAGCCCTGGGATACAGCGTCCGGCATGCTTATTATTAGCGAAGCTGGCGGACGATGCAGCACCCCGGAGGGGAAACCATATTGTTTGAATTTGCCCGGGTTTCTGGCCACGAATAACCTTATCCATAATGAATTGCTAACGTTGATGCGCCGATCCGGCGCCTCGACATAGAAATGCATAATGAAAAGTGAAACCATTGAAGTAATTAAATCAAAATTAAGGAGGAAACCATGACAACACCGAAACATTGCCCCGGATTTGAGAAATTCAGAGAACTGGAATCTTTTACATGTAAATGCCCGGAATGCGGGAATGAGAATGAGATCTTCTCGGATGAATTTGACAGACAGCGCTTTTGCTCGAAATGCGGTAAGCAGATCGATTTTACGAAATGCACCCTCTCCGCCAAGGGAGACAGCTTGGGCCCCAGATAGTTCCAATCAGAAAACGTCCTCTGCAATATCATCGAAAACCTATCCGAGAGAAAGATGTGGGAGAAGGGAGGTGAACGAAATGAAAATAGCGGTAAGTTCATGCGGAATATTCCTGGATTCACCGATTGATCCCCGCTTCGGTCGGTGTGATTATTTTGTGATTGTCAATACAATTGATATGAGCTTTGAAGTATTTGACAATGACAGCGGAGATTTGACCCAAGGGGCGGGTGTTCAATCGGCACAATTTGTAGTCTCCAAAGGAGCTCAAGTGGTCATCACCGGGCACATTGGACCGAATGCAATACGTGCCCTTTCCGCAGCCGGCGTCGAGGTGGTGCTTTGCCAAACGGAATCCATTAAAGATGCCATTGAAAAATACCAGAAAAGCCTGCTTAAAAGCGTCAACGGCGCCAGTGTACGCGATCGCTACGGAATGGTTGGTAAATCCGCCAGGGAGCGAATGAAAGCGTTGAAAATGGCTGATGAAGGGGAAAAGGACGAAAAAATAAACATTCAAGGCTCTTAGGGCTCGCTCAAAAATGACTTCACATTTTCCCATCTCAGCTTCGGCCCATTTTCGCTCGTCACTCAATCGCGAAGTCCTCAAAATAATTTAGTACGTCGCACAAGGAAACCCGCAGTTTGACGCCGAGATTGCGGCCTCCGGCTCCGTAGAGCCTATCGGAGAGAAAAGGGCCATTTATGGATGGTAGTTACCATGCTCCATCGGAACGAAGGAAAACGAACATCCACTCTTCGATATTCTGCGAAAGGTGGTTTCTCAATTTTTCAATATTTTGCTTCAAGGTAAAAGGAGCCTGCACTGTCGATAGTCACTAACTATTTGTCGTTATTGGTTATGTTATGGATATTGATAGGTGGCATACTTTATGCTTATCCTAAATATAACTCGGGGTGCTTGCGCATAGGAGCGCTACGGGTTTCGCCAATTCCAGAATGGGTTGGAGAACAGTTACTGCTCTCAGCGCGGGGGCTGAATCGACGGCATTGGTATGGTATTATCAGACGGCACCCCGGGATCTATACTCAACGTTGTAGGCTAGTGATCGCGGCTTCGGAACGGTGCGTCTAATTACTGGAGGAATAACCACATGAAGATAACGAAGAACGTATTATTTGGCATAGATGACTCCGATTTTGCCAGGCAGGCATTGGCAGGGATAGGGGGCTTGTTAAAAAATAGCAGAGACCTCAAAATGACAATATTCCACGGTGCCACTGACCCCAACTTGCCTTTATTGTCAAAGGTGCTCAGCCTAAGTCCCGAGGCGGCTGAAAAGCATCAGAAGCTTTGGAGTTTAGAAGCTCAAAAGGTTTTGGAACGGGCAAAGGATTCTTTGACGGAGTCTGGATTTAATCCGGACATGATGTCAACTGTTTCCGAAAAAAAATGTAATGATCCTGCCGGTTCCATGTTGAAGTTGGCCGGTTCTGAAGGAATCGAAACAGTCGCGGTGGGCCGATGGGGAAAAACAACCATATCGCGTCAGGTGATGGGATCTGTTACTTATCGGCTTTCCCAGATGGCAGATAATTTGGCGTTGTGGGTAATAGAGCCTCGAATCTGGGTTCATAACGTGCTGGTAGGTCTGGTAGATGCACCTATTACCTACCGGGTTGTAGACCATGCAGCGCGATATTTTGCTCATCTTAAAGAGAGTAAATTTACACTTTTCCATGTTATCCCCTCAGAACCCCTTCAGTGTTGGAACTCTGGGGGTGTTATAGACAAAGAAGGACCTGAAGAATATCAGGAAAAAATAGTTGGCTGGCTAAAGGAGTATACAGACAGAATCAAAGAAATTGCGAATGAGGCAAAAGAGAGACTTGTAAGTGCCGGAGTCCCTGAACAGAACGTGGCTTTCAAGTTTCAACGGCAAGAAAAGGGTATTGCCAGGGATATCCTTGTGGAACTGGAATCGGGCAACAACGGCATTTTGGTAATAGGCCGAAAGGGTTCCAAGGATATCAGGGAGTTTGGAATCGGCAGCAAGGCAAACAAACTGCTTCATACCGCCCGGGCTTTTATTGTTTGCGTGGTCAGTTGATTGGTCCTGATGTCCAGACTTTGGGCTGTGATGTAGTGGCGTCGAATGCCCATCTATTTACTGGGATGGGCTGCTGCGAAAAGGAGGAGGCATATGAAAACGATCAAAAGAGTAATGGCTGCTATTGACCTTTCAGAAGACAAAAAAAGAGCATAATGAGGCTAACCTTCAAGAAGTCAAAGGCTTTTCAATCGATGATTTACTTGTAAGCTTGGTACGGTAAATATGGAAAACACATTCTGGACGGCTTTTGGAGCAAGCCTAGTGGCCGCTTTTGTAACCTCCATAGGCATCTATGTCATACGCCGTTTTGAGCGATGGGGCCGAGAACATACCATCTATTTCGTTTGTTTCGCAGCGGGCGTATTGATTTCAGTGTCCTTCTTACACATTATTCCCAAGGCATTTTCCATGAATGGAAATGCTCCCTTCTATCTGTTAGGAGGGTATCTTGGTTTGCACTTGTTTAATCGGTTTATCAACGCGTTTGTTTGCGATAAGGCCCCGGATACCCATTACGGTATCGGCCTTGTGCCGATGTTTGGAATAGGATTGCACTCATTTATTGACGGTTTTATCTATTCTATCACGTTTAGCGTGAGTATCTTTACTGGGGTATTAGCAGCTGCAGGTATGGTTCTCCACGAATTTCCTGAAGGAATCATTACCTACCTGTTGTTAATACGTGGCGGCTTTAAGGAGAAAACATCGCTTCTCCTTGCCTTTTTAGCTGCGGCTCTGACTACACCCCTGGGCATGCTCGTGTCGTATCCTTTAATCACTCGGATTGACAAACCTGTCTTGGGCGCCCTCTTGGCGTTTTCAGCAGGCGCCTTGGTTTATGTTGGAGCTACCCATCTCTTGCCCCAGGCGGAAACAGAACACAAAAAATACAGCCTGTTTGCTTTGGGCGCGGGCATTTTGGTGGCCCTTGTGATTATCTTTTCCAAGGAATGAAAAACGTATCACCTAAAAGCAGCAATTAGCTTTTGAGCTATTAGCCGTTAGCTTAATGATATAAAAAGTTTAGGTCAGTTTTTTACGTATTTAAATTTTAACTTTTTGATGCTGCGCTGTTTTTCCGTAAACGATTTATTTTATAGGGCTAAGTAACCACTAAGCGCTAATTGCAGTTTTTAGGTATCATTAATACATTATCTGGAGGAAATATGTGTTTGAGCATCGTATATACTGATTCAGGGGAAGGGCAAGAAGAAACCA
>CAYOWC010000107.1:5031-13958 GCA_964407525.1 uncultured Desulfobacteraceae bacterium
AATATGTGTTTGAGCATCGTATATACTGATTCAGGGGAAGGGCAAGAAGAAACCATGCGGGACGTTGCCAAAATAGAGGCGCAGGATGATGGTTTTGTGCTGATAAATCTCTTCGGAGAACAGGAGTTTGTCAGAGGCAGGATAAAAAGCATAGATTTTCTTGATGAACACTCGGTGGTGCTCGAAAATATGATCAATGACTCATGATCATACTCGATGCGCAATGAAGCCTGGACGAGTTGAAGAGGACGATACATTCCCTCATTTGTCTGCTCTAAGGGCACGGGAGGGATTCCGATGAAACCTTTTGGAACAATTTTGATTATCATAGGAGTAATTAATTTTTTTCTATACTTCCTCCTTTGGACCCTTGAAGACTACGGCTGCGAAAAAATGTCTATGTGGCCAATTTTCATGTGGATTTCCGTGATTGGAATCGGAATTGTCTTTGTGGGAAGACAGAAAACAAGGACTCGATATTAGGTTAGACCTCGTTAATCGGTTGAGTAGAGGAACGGTTAAGTTGTTATTATTGAATGGGAAAATCAAAATACGTTTCAGGGAAAGGCTCATTTTTCAAGGTGAAATGCCACCATTCTTCCGGATAGGGCACAAAACCATTTGTAACCATGAGGGACTGGAGAAGCATGCGATGTGCCCTTTGAGCAGGCCCGATAGACCTATTTGAGGGCCATGATTTAGGGCTGAAAAAATCAAATCCCGATCCCATATCCAATTCCTTGAAATTGCCTTCCGGATCCATGGCAACAATGGTCACATCTACTGCGCTGCCCCGGGAGTGACTCGATTTTTCTGCGATATACCCTTTTTTGAAAAGGTCCCTTTTCTCCACATCCGGATAGTACTTCACCTTCATTTCCGTATCTTCGACATCTTTCGCCCAACGAACGAAATGATTAACCGCTCTCTGAGGGCGATAGGCGTCAAAAATTTTGAGTGCAAAACCGAACGGTTTCAACTCTCTCTGAACGTTAGAAAGGGCTTGTGCGGTTTCTCTACTTATAATACAGCGGTTTGCCTCATACCCATCAATGGGTCGGCCCACAAAATTATCATCTGTACGGTAACGTAATTCGACGGTCACGCCGGAAATGGTTTCATCCGCATACACGAATCCATCCGGCGGATTTCCCGCCATGGCGGTGAAAATGAAAAGGTATTGAATGAACCAACAAATCATGAAGGCCGGAAAAAATGTTTTCTTAGATTTCACAAATCCGCTGATTGATTCTAAAAGCATTGGCGCACCCACCATATTATTTCGATATTTTGCGAAAAAAATCTCGCGGTTTTTCTAAATTTTTGCTTCCCCCCGTCTTCTATTCAGCAAAACGGAAACCGGGATAATGAAACCTCTAATGATTTTATTGTCGACGACAAACGTTTGGTTTCAAAGATACAGGTCAAAATCAAACCGTACTTGTTTGAAGTTCCTCTGGATTGGCTCTGATATATTGGCGCCGATTCGGGCCATGAACAGGTTTTCAGGACGCATCATGATATTCGGTTCGTTTGTCCGGAACGTTTTAAATTCCTGCTGAGAAAATATACTGATCAGCATATTCCGATAGTCCATGGCAGATATTCCTTCCAAATCCCATGTCCATGAGTACCCCACCATGTAGAAGATCTTCTCTTCTCTTAGCGGGTGGTCGATAAGGGAATGGAGAAGCTTTTTGGATATACCGAGGGATCGCCAAGGCCTGCCGATCTCGATGACCGAGATTTCCATCATGATCCCATTTCCTACCCTTTCCCAGCGTTCCCCGGGATGGGGGTATTCCAAAATACCAAATCCGATGATTTTTCCATCGGGTGTAAATACCAGGGTCACATTCGCATCCGGCTTTGAAGCTGCTGTGACCAGGGTTTCTTTCTTGGAAACGATGGACCTGTATCCGGCGTATCTTGTGTAAGCATCTATAAACGTTAAGGATGCGATTTCATCAGGTTCGCAGAAAGAACTTAGGATAACCTTTCCTTGTCGGGTAGTCCATTCAACCTGTTTGCTATTTGCTAAGACCATCTTTTCGGGATAGTTCTGAAGCACGGATCGCCCTCTCTTAGGTTGTGATATCGTCAATTCACTCAGTGGTATTTTTTTCAGCGTTGCTTGTTTAGGATGCACTATATAGGGAAACAGGGAGATCCGTCAAAATGAAAACGTTGATGGCATAGTTTATGCTGGAGATTGTAGCCTCCAAACACAATCATCCAGCAGGAGCATATGGCTACCGTATCGTAGAAGAAGGGAAAACGCTGGTTTATTGCACAGATGTGGAATATGTGGATGAAGTAGATCCTAATGTAGTGACTCTTTCAAAAAATGCCGATCTTCTCATGCACGATGCCCAATACACTCAGGATGAATTGAAAGATAAAAGGGGTTGGGGACACTGCAGTTGGGAGCAAGCCGTGGAGATAGCTGAACAGGCTGCAGTGAAAAAACCAGCTCTTTTTCATCACGATCCGGAACATAGTGACGGCTTTCTTTACAACATGGAAAAGGAATGCCGGAAACGGTTTCCTGACGCGTTTCTTGCGAAAGAAGGTGAAGTGATTGAGTGATGAGGACGGTAAACTTAACAATCTGATTATACACGGTATATTTAGAGAATGCTGCTGCCGTAAGTAGATGGCATGCTTTATGCTCAATAAAAAACGAGAGGGACAATCCCCTACATGATAAAAAAGGAGGAAGACGTTTTAATATAAAAAAAGAGGAAGGTGTTTTAGTTAAAAACTGGAAAATAAAAATACGAAAAAAGGAGAATAAAATTATGTTGAATAGGTGTAAAAGCTCAAAGGGCAAAGTAACCATTCTTTTGGGGATGGCGTTTTTCTGGGTGGCGCTATTGATCGCAGGGACCGCCACGGCCCAGGGAACGGGCCATCTGGTGAATACCAAATGGCTTGAGGATCACAAGGATGATCCGAACTTGGTGATCATTGATGTCAGCAAGACCAAATATTATCTGAAAAACCACATTCCCGGTGCGGTAAATGGCTCATTCAGTGGGGAGGACTATATTTCTTACGGGATTGACACATCTTACGGCGGGGATGATCTTCTTGTGGATCCCAATGCCTCTCTTGCATGGCATGCAGGGCCGCCTGATTACGTACAAACCGTGATGCGGAACCTTGGTATCAATAATGATTCCACCGTGGTTGTCTATGACGAAGGATCCCATTTCCACGCCGCCATGTTCCATTTCTCATTAACTTACCATGGTCATAAGCATGCCTATATCCTCGACGGTGGATTGGCAAAATGGGTTAGTGACGGCTATCCGAGCACAAAGGAGGCCCCCAAAGTAAAGCAGGGTGATTTTGTTGCAAGGATTGCAGACCCTTCCATGATCGTGGATACGGACCATGTGCTGACAAGGCTGTTCAAAAAAGACACCATCGTAGTTTATGCAGTGACCTCAAAGTGGTTCTATGGTGGGTATCTGGCCTATAACAGGCCGGGGCATATTCCCAGTTCCGTGCTGGCCCCGTATCCTGATCAGTTTCAGAAGGACAAAACCTGGAAACCCTATGATGTCCTGAAGAGGCAGTACTTAGCCCAGGGAGTGCTTCCTGAAAAGGAAATCATTGTTTACTGCGGCGGTAATCCGGCTTCCACATCAGCCTATTTTACCCTGCGTCATGTGCTGGGTTACCCCAATGTTAAAGTCTACTACGATGCCACCATGGGGTGGCTTCGGGATCCAAGAGACCTGCCCATGCATCTCTACCAGAACGAGCATCTCATCAGAGATCCCCTCTGGGTTCACTGGTGGGCAGGGAAGCGGATCCAGTACCTGTTGAGGGATCCCGGAACCATCGTGGTGGATGTGCGGCCCGAAGAGCAATATAATACGGGCCATATTGCCTATGCCGTCAACATTCCTGTCCTTGATCTCATGAGCAGGAATATGAGCCTGAAGGACTGGGAGACCTTTTTGGGACAGAAGGGGATCGGTAGACAGAAAGAGGTGGTTATTTATGATGAGCATAAGGGGGATGCCGCGAGCCTCATGTTCTGGCTCCTGGAATACCTTGGCCAGCCCAATGTTTCTATCATGAAGGGCGGGGTGACCGGATGGAATGACTGGAATCTCAAACTCACGAAAGATGAGCCGATCATGGCCTATCCCAAGACCAAATTCGACGTGGCCATCAGCCCGGAGAACTTTGTGGCGACGACCCAGAAGGACAAACGCCTTGTTGACCCCGAAGTGAAACCGGACTTCTTCGGTTTTCCAAGGTTGTGGGTCGTCTCTTCAAAGGATGCTCACCCAACCGGGGTGCCCGCCAATGAGTACAAGCACATTCCATGGAACCAGAACCTTGATGAGAACGGAAATCTCAAAAGCGCAGAAGAGCTTATTAAAGTGTACGAAGGGGCAGGCGTTCCCAAGTACGCCGAGATCGTATGCTATTCCGATTCCATTAAAGATGCGGCAATGACCTATTATGCCCTCAGGACCCTTGGTTACCCAAGAGTCAGCGTCTACTTCCCCCGCAAAGGAGCAATATAGAGCGCTAGTCCCTATCTATCTGTTCTTAATACTAAAAGATCCCTGTACGGTCATTGCCCCGCACGGGGATCTCTTATGATTTTTTGAACGGAATACTTCGACTTCTATGATTTCGGAGTTTTGCGAAAAGAATTTCGGAGTTTTTCGAATTGTAGCTTTAGAAATGATCAGGGAGATCAGATCGAGAAAGAAGTTTTTCTCGTCGGATGTCAGTATTCGGGTTTCACCGATCGTAGGCATCCAGTTTTAAATTTCCTGTTTTACGCATTCCCACGCAGAGCATGGGAATGAGGAGAACGGCGGCGGCCCAAGCCTTGTCGAAGATCCCGTCTAAAGCGAAGCGAAAGCGGGAAACCTTTGAACCCCGAACCCAACTGTTTCATACGAGATCCGATTTTTATGGCATACTTTATGCTTTTGTAGGAAATGAGTAAAATTACACACGGCGCGAAAAGGGCGCACAAGAATAAAGTGATATTTTTGAAACCGAGAACGAATTCCCCGTCGGGGTCGCGAATATGGTGATTTACTTAAGGGGACCTGACATCGAGGCATAAAGGAGGAGAGACAAAAATGGTGAAAAAGATTCTTGTTCCATTGGATGGAGCGCGGCATGCAGTTAGAATTATTGAGTTCGCCTCAAAAACAGCGAGGCAAGAAGGCGCCGCTGTTCATCTGGTTCATGTTGTGGAGAATACGGAAGTCCCCAAAGGGGTCATGGATTATATTTATGGCGAAAAAATTAAAGAGGCTCCGGATGCAGTGTATTTAGAGATTTTAGGGCAAAGGATATTAGACAAAGCCGAAAATGAACTGAAATCGAGGGGTATCAAGCATATCGTAAAAAGCATAATTAGTGGAGATCCTGCTGCAGAGATTCTTGATTATGCCGGATACAATAATGTGGATATGATTGTAATCGGCAACCGAGGGTTGGGCAATAACAAGACAGGCCTTGGAAACGTTGCTGCGAAGGTTGTCAATTCGGCTGATGCAACATGCGTCATTGTAAGAAAAAAGCTGTTGGATGATAAAAAGATCCTCATTGTAGATGATGAACCGGATGTTTTGGAAACATTAGAAGAGATGCTAACCATGTGCGAAATAGTGAAAGCCTCGAGTTTCGATAAGGCTAAATCGCTTTTAGAAACCCAAGACTTTGATATAGCTATTTTAGATATCATGGGCGTTGATGGGTATAAACTTTTAGAAATTGCCAAACAGAAGAAAATCGTACCCGTTATGCTGACCGGTCACGCATTGAGTGCTGAAGATACGGTAACCTCGTACAGGAAAGGCGCTGCTTCTTTTGTTCCCAAAGATAAAATGGCCGAAATTGCGACCTATCTGAATGATGTATTAGAGGCCAGGAAAAATGGGATGCATTTATGGTGGCGTTGGCGTGAACGATTTGGCGCCTTTTTTGAGGAGCGGTTTGGAACCGAATGGCATAAGAAAGAAAAGGATTTTCTGGAAGATTGAAAAACTAAATTTCCTGAGGTTTGAAAGGTAATCTCTATGACCATTTATAATCTAGATAAGGTTTTCAGGCCAGAATCCGTAGGAGTGATTGGCGCGAGTGATAAAAAAGGCAGTATCGGCCGTGCCCTGATCCGGAATATTCAAAAGGGTGGGTATAAGGGAAAAATCTTTCCGATTAACGCCAAACACCCGGTGATAAGCGGCCTCTCTGCTTATCCTTCGATTGGGGATGTGGGAGAATCGGTTGATCTTGCCGTTATCGCCACTCCTATGAAAACGGTGCCTTCCATCATCGGTGAATGTGTAAGGGCCGGGGTTGGAGGCGCCATTATCATTTCCGCCGGCGGAAAAGAGACAGGAGAGAAGGGCCGTGAAATAGAGGCGGATATCAAAAAAGAGGCAGAGAAAGGGGGCATTCGCATTATAGGCCCAAACTGCGTCGGGATTATTTCCGCCGAAGCAAATCTTTATGCCACATTCGCGAGCCAGATGCCCCTGCCCGGGAAAATGGCCTTTATCTCGCAAAGTGGGGCGCTTATCGGGGCTATACTCGATCTCTCTTTAAAGAAGCAGATTGGTTTCAGCCATTTTGTAAGTGTCGGTTCCATGATAGATGCGGATTTTGGAGACTTGATAGACTATCTGGGCAACGATCCTGATGTGAGCAGTATCGTTCTCTACATGGAAGGGGTGACCTATCCTCGCAAATTCATGAGCGCGGCCAGGGCCGTTTCCCGTGTCAAACCGATTATTGTACTCAAGTCAGGAAGAAGCGCGGCAGGCGCGAAGGCTGCCGCGTCCCATACCGGATCTATGGCAGGGGAAGGCGCTATCTATGATGCGGCCTTCATGCGAGCCGGAATTGTTCGTGTCGACACCATTGAAGAGCTTTTTGACTGTGCCGAACTGGTGGCCAAACAACCGGTTCCCAAGGGTTCCGGACTGGCGGTTATCACCAATGCCGGGGGGCCCGGGGTTATGGCTGCAGATGCCCTTGCCAAGTACGGGTTGGAACCGGTTTCCCTGCGGCCGGAAACCAAAAAACAATTGGATGAATTTCTTCCCTCGTTCTGGAGCAGAGGAAATCCCATTGACATTTTAGGAGATGCCACCCCTGAAAGATACCGGCGTGCAGTTGATGTATGTGCTTCAGCGCCGGAGATCAACGGATTGGTGATCGTTTTTGTACCGCAGGCCGTCAGCGATGCCGCTGATGTGGCGGAAATCCTGTCGGAGGTCTTGCGGGGGAAGTCCTATCCGGTCTTTGCGGTCTGGATGGGAGGGGAAAGTGTGGAGAAGGGACGGGAAATCTTCAGCAGGGCGGGAATTCCGACCTATGAGACCCCTGAGCGGGCTATTCAATCGTTTATGTATATGAATTCCTATGCGCAGAATCTTGAATTGCTCCAGCAAACACCGCCGAAACTCCACCGCAAACTGGAATTTGATAAAGCCGGGGCTGCGGCGATTGTGACCGGGGCACTCCGGAAGAAACAATCCTTTCTTACGGAGATAGAATCCAAGGAAGTGTTATCAGCATATGGTATACCTGTCAATCAAACCAGACTGGCTGTTTCTGAGGACGAAGCGGTACATATGGCCCGGGAGATTGGATATCCCGTGGCAATGAAAATCTGTTCCAAGGATATTTCTCATAAGTCTGACGCCAATGGAGTGCAGCTCAATCTGCGCGGCGACAAAAATATCAGGGAAACCTTTGCGAAAATTCTGGTAGATGCCCATGCCTATGACGCGGATGCTGAACTTACCGGGGTGACTATTCAATCAATGGTGGACCGGACGGATTACGAACTGATCCTAGGCAGTAAAAAGGACCCGCTTTTTGGTCCGGTTATCCTGTTTGGGATGGGTGGGATCATGACCGAAATCCTTAAAGATCAGGCCATCGCTTTCCCGCCCTTAAACAGGCTGTTGGCTCGTAGGCTCATGGAGGGCACCCGGGTGTATAACCTGCTTAAAGGCTATCGCAACCGGCCCCCTGCGGATTTAGGAAGACTGGAAGAGATCCTGATCGGTTTATCGCAACTGGTTATTGATTTTCCAGAAATTGCCGAATTGGATATCAACCCCTTGATCCTGATGGGAGATAGCCCATGCGCCGTGGATGCCCGTGTGATTATCAGGCCTTCGGAAATTGCCTCTCCGCTTCACCTTGTTATCAGCCCTTACCCGGACCAGTATGAGGTGATCAGGCAGATCGCAGGTGGAGAGGATCTTTTTATCCGGCCCATTAAGCCTGAAGACACACCTCTCCTGCTGAAATTTTTGCAGGGTTTATCGCGCGAGAGCATCTATTCCCGGTTTTTCAGCCCAATGAAATCGTTTTCCAAGAAGATGATGGTCCGTCTCACCCAGCTTGACTATGATCGCGATATGGCCTTGGTGGCCATGGAACAATCCCAACCCGAAGGAGAAATATTAGGGGTGGCACGTCTCATGACGAAGGCGGGAGGGATAGAACCGGAGTTCGCCGTAGTTGTGAGTGATCCGTGGCAGGGGAAGGGGGTCGGTGCGGCCTTGATGGAACATCTGATTAAAGTTTCAAAAGAGAGAGGGTTGGAATCTATCTGGGGAATTGTCCTTGCGGAAAATACCCATATGATTGCCCTGGCCCGGAAATTGGGATTTGCTATCTCCAGGGTGCCTGGTGAAGGGCAATATGAATTAAAAGCGGACTTAAAGCACTCTGCAATTCGTGACTAAAGGATCAACCGGAAACATGTTGTCTAATAAAACTATATCGATAAAGTTCAGTGGGGCAAAGCTGAAAAAAAGAAACAGGGAATTGTCCCTGCTCCTGAAAGCTGAAACGCAGACACGACACCAAGTCCATTTAAAAAATCATTGACAAAATCTTCCAATTGAGCCTATATC
>CAYOWC010000108.1:0-8624 GCA_964407525.1 uncultured Desulfobacteraceae bacterium
TTTCCGGTGATCGAACCCCTGTATACCTGGGGCCAAAGTACCCAGGCAAGTTTGAATGAACCGGGCCTTGCATTCATCTACAAGAGCCTTGGGATGTCGCAAAACAGTTTTCTATTGTTGTTCACCGCCATGGCCATTCTCTGTTTCTGGGGGGCGGAATACATTGAAAGAGCGAAGAACCCCGTTCAAGGCGGCGCCTATTTCAACAGTCCGTTCCTCAAATCTTTCTGTCTCCTCCTGATTGTCGTTGCCGCCGCGCTGTTTCTATTATCACCCCAAAACCTCGAAACCCGCGTATATCCCATCATCCTTGAACCGGAGGCCACAGAGAACACCCCTTCCAATATGCAGGAATCCCGGGAGAGTGTTTCAGCCTCTCAAGCACGAGCTCCCATGGGCCCCGAAGAACTGGCGAACAGACTTCTTGAACGGGATCCGAAGTTGACGGTGGTGGATATACGGCCAGGGCCTGAATACAAGGCTTTTCATATTCGGGGAGCCTTGAATGTTGCGGTGCCGGACCTGCCTGCCTTCATGGGGAAAAACGGGGAATCACTCATAGTGATTTACTCCAACGACGAGACGTACCAGGCTCAGATCCGGGATGATTTGTTAAAAATGGGCGTTACAAATGGTACTATTCTCACGGACGGACTCACCGGATTCCAGGAAAGGTGCCTGAAACCGGTATCGCTCCGTTCAGAACCGGTTTCAACGGAATCAGCAAACCGGATCAGGTCCTGGCGGGATTATTTTCTTTCGCCCGGATCATGACCGGGAAAATTTTTGGATGTCAACCACAAAAAAAGGAGGCGAATATGTTGAAGAAAAAAAATTTTATACCTCTGGCCATTGTCGGGGCAATGATCTTTTCACTGGGTCTCTACCCGGCTGGAGCCCAGGAAAAAGAGGATAATCCGGAATCCTGTGTAAAACCGGCGAAGGGACCGATTGCAGACAAACAGAACACCCCAACTCCTGGCTCAGCACATAATCCCGGCCGTAGGGACACTACCACTGCAAAAGTGGGCAAACCAGCCCCCAATTTTGAGGCAAGCGCCTACTTTGATGGCCGTTTCAAGAACATACAGTTGTCCGACTATAAAGGCCAGTGGGTCGTACTCTGCTTTTACCCCGGTGACTTCACCTTCGTCTGACCTACTGAACTGACGGCAGTTGCCGCCAAATACAATGAACTAAAAGCCATGGATGTAGAGGTGCTGGCACTGAGCACCGATAGCCGTTTTACCCACAAGATGTGGCAGGAACATGAACTGTCTAAAATGATAGACGGAGGCGTGCCCTACCCGATGCTTTCTGACGCCGGAGGCCGAATCGGAAGGGTCTACGGAGTTTACGAGGAAATGGCCGGGGTCAATGTACGCGGTCGATTTATCATCGATCCTGACGGCATCATACAGGCCATGGAAATCCTCACGCCCGCAGTGGGTCGCAATGTGGCGGAACTCATCCGCCAGGTAAAAGCTTTTCAGCATGTACGCGCCACAGGAGAAGCTACTCCTTCGGGGTGGCAACCCGGGAAGAAAACGCTGAAACCAGGCGCTGATCTGGTGGGCCGAGTATGGGAAATCTGGAAACCGGAAATGGCTTTCGATTAGAATCGGGTCGAAAAAAGAACAGAAACACAATCGTGTTGTTCTTGATGGGCGCCATCCTGTTCCAGGGGTGTGTCGCCGTCATATCAGAAGAAGTTCTCCAAAGTGTAAACAAAAAAATAACGTTTGCGGAGCTGATGAAAGATCCGTTGGGTTATACTGGGGAAATGGTTCTTCTTGGCGGAGTTATCGTACAGGTTACAAACATGCAGGAGGGTTCCCTGCTTGAAGTTTACCAGACAGAAATGGATTCTCAAAACAGACCGATCGCCCCGGATGTTTCCGGGGGTCGGTTCCTGGCATGGTATGACGGTTTTCTGGACAGCGAGATCTATGGGAAAGGCAGGGACGTAACCATTGCAGGAACGGTTCTGGGAGAGAGAACAAGGACAATCGGCGAACTCGACTACCACTACCCAACCATTTCCATCAGAGAAATCCACCTGTGGGAAAAGAAAGAGGAATACCGTTCTGCGGAGCCCTATTTCTGGTATCCCATGCCCGGACCCTGGAGTCCCTGGGGCCCTTGGAATTATATGTACTGGGCATACTGACGCTTCGTTTTTCGTGCTTCGTGCTCTTCATTCTTCTTCTCGCCACGATGAAATCAGCTTGACAGGATTGACCCATTTTTCTATTCTGTTTTGTTTAAAGTATTTTCGTTCTATTTAAAAATAATGTTGGAGGCCAACCATGAAAGTGGAAATTAATAAAAAGCCTGTAATTGCCGTTCTGACCGGGGGAGGAGACGTTCCTGGCCTCAATCCATGCATAAAAACCATTGTCTGCCGCGCGGCAAGCGAAGGGATCAGAACCATAGGGATACGAAGGGGCTGGGCTGGGCTCTTAGAGTATAATCATGACGATAAAGAATCGTGGGAAAACTGCGTCCAGGAGCTTACGCCTCGGGAGGTCAGGACCATTGACCGGGACGGGGGAACATATCTGCATACATCGCGTACAAAACCCAGTGTCACAAGAAAAAAAGATGCCCCAGAATTTCTTAAGGGCGCTTTTTCAGAAGGGGAAGAGGTACACGATTTCACCGGCCACTGCATCAAAAATCTAGAAAAATTGGGGATTGACGCAGTTATCCCCATAGGTGGGGATGATACCTTGAGTTTCGGCGAACATCTCCACCATGAAGGATTTCCCGTCATAGCAATCCCCAAGACCATGGATAACGATGTTTTTGGAACAGACTACTGTATCGGGTTTTCGACAGCCATAACCAGGGGCGTCGGCTTCATCCACGCGCTGAGGACCTGCGCCGGTTCCCATGAAAGAATTGCGGTGATAGAACTCTTCGGGCGATATTGCGGCGAGACATCTCTGATCTCCGCCTACCTCGCAGGTGTGGAACGGGCCATTATTTCCGAAGTCCCGTTCGATCCCGAAAAACTGGCGAAACTGGTTATGGAAGACAAAAAGGACAACCCGAAAAACTATGTGATGATCACCATTTCCGAAGGCGCCAAAATGACCGGTCGTGAAATGCTCATGTCGGGAGAATGTGATGCCTACGGCCATCGGAGGTTAGGCGGAATAGGGGAAGAAACGGGGGAAATCCTGAAAAAACTGACGGGTGAAGATGTATTGAACCAGAGGCTTTCTTATCTGATGAGAAGCGGCGCCCCCGACTCCCTGGATCTGATGGTCGCCGTCAATTACGCGAACATGGCTCTGGACCTGTTTCTGAAAAATACGTTTGGGAGGCTTGTGGCCCTCAGTCGTGGGACATATACCGACATTCCTTTGAGCATCACCACTACCGGGCAGAAACGGGTGGACGTGCGGGAGTTGTACGACGTGGAAGAATACCGTCCGAAGGTGATGCATGTGAGCGGCAAGCCGATGTTTCTATATTAGAACCGATGGTGCACACAAGGTTTCGCGCAGAGACGCAAAGACGCAGAGATGTAAAAAGACATAAAAACCCAGCATTCAGATTTCAGGGGAATTCAGCAACCCAGTCTCCTCACTCTTCCGAAGGATTGTTCGCACTAAAAATTCAGTTACCTGAATCCTTAGTGCAACAAAAAAACAGTGTAATCCGTGTAATCCGGTTGTGCCAGAAAAAAGGAAACAGATGCCATTAAATAAACAACGAAAAGAGACCATTCAAATTCATGTGGGAGACATCCCCATCGGTGGAGATGCACCAATTGCCGTTCAATCCATGACCAATACCGATACGAGAGATATCCCCTCAACCGTGGCTCAAATTGAAAGGCTGGCGGAAGCCGGATGCGAAATCGTCCGATTAGCTATTCCCGATGGGGAAGCAGTCACAGCCTTTGGAGAAATCAAGGTTAAGGTAAAGACCCCGTTAATTGCCGACATCCATTTTGATCACCGCCTCGCTCTCGGGGTCCTTAACGCCGGAGCCGACGGTCTTCGAATTAATCCCGGAAACATAGGAAACCACGAGGCCGTAAGAAAAGTAGTTAACCTGGCCCGCGAACGGGATGTCCCCATACGGATCGGTGTCAATTCCGGATCCATTCACAGGGATATTTTAGAGAAATTCGGAGGCCCCACTCCGGAAGCCATGGTGGAAAGCGCCATGGAACACGTGGAGTATCTGGAAAACATGGATTACCACCTGATTAAGATCTCCTTGAAATCTTCCAGTGTACGAAATACTATTGCAGCGTATGAACTGCTGAGCGATCGTGTGTCTTACCCCCTGCATTTAGGGGTTACGGAAGCAGGCACCCTGATTTCAGGCACCGTAAAGAGCGCAATAGGGATCGGGTATCTCCTCGCCCATGGCATTGGAGACACCTTTCGCGTCTCGCTTACCAGGGACCCTGTTGAAGAAATCAAGGTCGCCTATGAGATATTGCGGTCACTCGAATTACGGGCAAGGGGCCCCGAAATCATATCGTGCCCCACGTGCGGCCGGTGTGAAATAGATCTGTTTTCCCTGGTGGAAAAGGTAGAAACAGCTCTCTCGGGACTGCGAGCATCCCCGAAGATAGCCATTATGGGCTGTGTCGTGAACGGACCCGGAGAGGCGAGGGAAGCGGATTTGGGCGTTGCCGGGGGAAGGGAACAGGGAATCTTATTCAAGAAAGGGAAAGTAGTAAAAAAGATTCCGGAAAATGAACTGGCTGACGTGCTGATAGCTGAAGTTATGGACCTTATAAAGAGTAGAAAGGAGATGGTAAGATAATTATGCGTTTTTCAAAATATTTCATCCCAACGCACAAGGAAGTGCCGGCAGACGCGGAAGTGATCAGTCACCAGTTGATGATCCGTGCAGGAATGATCAGGAAGCTGACTTCAGGCATCTACACCTACCTTCCTGCAGGTCTCAGGTCCATAAAAAAAGTGGAAAAGATTGTCCGCGAAGAGATGGATCGGGCAGGAGCCGTGGAGATCCTCATGCCCGCAGTACAACCGGCGGAATTGTGGCAGGAATCAGGCAGATGGGATTATTATGGAAAAGAGCTTTTGAGATTTAAAGACCGGCACAACCGGGATGCCTGTCTGGGGCCTACCCATGAAGAGGTCATCACCGATCTTGTGAGAAAAGAAATCCATTCCTATAAACAGATGCCGATCAATTTCTACCAGATCCAGACCAAATTCAGGGATGAAATAAGACCGAGATTCGGGATCATGCGAGGCCGCGAATTCATCATGAAGGACGCCTACAGCTTCGATGTGGATGGAGACAACGCCAACGCCAGTTACGAGAAGATGTTTGAAGCCTACAGCAGAATATTTGAAAGATGCGGGCTCAAGTTCAGGGCCGTTGAGGCCGACACGGGGAGCATAGGGGGGAATTATTCCCACGAATTCATGGTGTTAGCCGAAACCGGCGAGGATCAGATCATCAATTGTGCCGAGTGCAGCTATGCTGCAAATCTGGAAAGGGCTGAAGTTCTCTATGAAGAAGACACTTCCGATACCGTCAGCCATGGGGAAATGGGTTTATTGGAAGAAGTACAAACTCCAGACATGAAAACGGTGGAAGAAGTCACTGGTTTTCTTAACATCACCGCAGACAGACTTGTAAAAACGCTTATCCTTATTGTGGATGGAAAAGAAGAAGTCGCGGTTCTCGTCCGAGGAGACCACGAGTTGAACGAAGCAAAGCTGAAAACCCTGCTTGGAGCACAAACCGTTGATATGGCTCCTGAAACCGTTGTCCGGGAAATCACTGAGGCGCCGGTGGGATTCGCCGGGCCGGCGGGGCTGAAAATCAGGATTGTGGCCGATAATGCGCTGAAAGGGATGCGTGACTTTGTAACCGGAGGGAATAAGAAAGATCTGCATTTGAAACAGGTAAATATGGATCGGGATTTCCGAATTGACCTCTTTGGCGACCTCAGGACCATTCTACCCCAAGACAGATGTCCCAGGTGTAGCGCCAATATTGAGTTCGGAAGGGGCATTGAAGTGGGTCACATCTTCAAACTGGGAACGAAATACAGCCAGGCACTCAATGCAGTTTTCCTGAATGAAGAAGGAAAAGAACAACCGATTATCATGGGTTGCTACGGAATCGGTGTCAGTAGAATCGTGGCAGCCGCCATCGAACAGAATAACGATAAGGACGGCATCGTTTTCCCTGTTCCCATAGCACCTTTTGAGATAACTATTCTACCCCTTCAGATGCATGATGCGGCTGTAGTGGAAGCGGCCGAAAAAATTCACGAAGACCTCTCCGAACTTGGTCTGGACGTCCTTCTGGACGACCGGGATGAACGGGCGGGTGTGAAATTCAAAGATGCCGATCTATTAGGCATCCCCTTGCGGATAACCGTAGGATCAAGAGGAATCAAGACAGGGACTGTCGAGGTGAAAGGACGAACCGAGGCGGAAAATGAACAAATACCAATGGTTGACGTCATCTCCCATATGAAAGAGAGAGTAGAAGCCCTGTATGATTCGCTTAACTGACATCACCGCCAAAGTACTTGAATACCACCCAAAGGCGGATATAGACATCATTGAAAAGGCCTATGTCTATTCCGCCAAGGTACATCAGGGGCAAATCCGACTTTCCGGGGAACCCTATCTTTCCCACCTTCTGGAAGCAGCTTATATTCTCACCAAAATGAAAATGGATGTTGTCTGCATCGCCGCAGGGCTTCTGCATGACGTCATTGAGGATACATCCGCCGATCTGGAGGAAATCGCATCGCTCTTTGGAAAAGAAACGGCCAATATCGTGGACGGGGTCACCAAGATCAGCAAGATCCATTTCAAAAGCCGCGAATTGAGACAGGCTGAAAATGTAAGGAAAATGATCCTTGCCATGTCCACCGATATCCGCGTGATCTTGGTCAAACTAGCCGACAGGCTTCACAATATGAGGACCCTTGGCTTTCAGACGGAAAGGAAACAGAAACTTATTGCCACAGAGACACTGGATATCTATGCCCCACTGGCGGGAAGAATGGGTATGCACTCCATCAAATCGGGACTGGAAGACCTCTGCCTGTACTATCTTGAACCGGAGATTTATACAAAAATCAAGAATGAAACTTCCCGAAGAAAAAATGAAATCGATGCATTCATAAATGACGTAAAAGAACAGATTGCCGCAAAACTGGCAGAGGTAAATATTCGGGCAACCATCACTGGAAGGCAGAAGCATTTTTACAGTATTTACAGAAAAATGATTGACCAGAGCCTGAATGTGAACCAAGTCTACGACATTATGGCTTTCAGAATCATCGTAATTTCCATCAAAGAATGTTACGAGGTATTAGGACATATCCACTCCCTTTGGAAGCCTGTCCAGAAGAGATTTAAGGACTATATCTCCGTTCCAAAAGCCAATATGTATCAGTCCCTGCACACCACTGTAATCGGACCTTTTGGGGAAAGGATGGAGGTCCAGATCAGGACCTGGGATATGAACCGGGTCGCCGAATCCGGTATTGCGGCCCATTGGAAATACAAGGAAGGGCGCATCGCCAATAAGACGGATGAAGCACAGTTTGAATGGCTGAAGCAGCTCCTGGATTGGCAGAAGAACCTGGATGATCCTCTGGAATTCCTGGACACGGTAAAAATGGATCTTTTTCCGGATGAGGTCTATGTTTTCACTCCAAATGGAGAAGTCAAGGCTTTTCCAAAAGGCGCTACGGTTGTGGACTTCGCCTACAGCATACACTCTGAAGTGGGCGATAAATGCATGGGAGCCAAAATCAACGGTAAAATGGTCCCCATCCGGTGCTCGTTGAAGACAGGAAATATCATTGAAATCATCACATCCCCAAAACAGCACCCGAGCAAAGACTGGCTTGATTTCGTTACCACGAGTAAAGCGAAAACCAGGATCAGGCACTGGATCAAAATCGGAGAAAAAACCGACAGCATTATTTTGGGAAAAAGCATTCTGGAAAAGGCCCTTCAACACGAACATTTGCCGATTACGAACCTCTTGAAAAGCGACTATGTGGCTGAAGTCGCGGCAGAACTTTCATTTCAATCTGCCGAAGAGTTGATCGCGCAGATAGGCTTCGGCAAGATTTCATCCAGACAGGTCATAACAAGACTCAAACCCAGACTGGGAATTGAAAAAGATAAACCTCGTGGCATCGTAGGCAAAGTAGTCAACCGGTTGAAACGGCCAAAAAAAGACCACGGCATCAAGGTTGACGGGATGACCGACATGCTGGTCAGCTTCGCTAACTGCTGCAATCCCCTGCCCGGCGAGGAAGTCCAGGGTTTCATCACCAGGGGAAGGGGAATAACCATCCACCGCAATGAGTGCGCTCACCTGAAGAAAGTAGATCCCGATCGTCTGGTGGATGTCTCCTGGGACACTTCCAATAAGGAGGTGTATGTCGCTAAATTGAGAGTCACCAGCATGGAAAGAAAAGGAATGCTGGCAGACATCAGTATGGCCATCAGCTTAAAAGATGCAAATATCATACATGCTGAGATCAAAACCACCATGGATAACAAGGGGATTGCCGTATTTACTATTGAGGTGGAAAGCTACGATCAACTTGAAGAAGTCTTAGGCGCCGTGAAAAAGAT
>CAYOWC010000108.1:8724-13850 GCA_964407525.1 uncultured Desulfobacteraceae bacterium
GTTCTTTTTTTGCCGGCCCATTACAATGAACCGGCAAAAAAGGTCAATTTCATGATCTTTGGATAAAAACGGAGCAGTCTTTCATTCTCCCTGAAAATTTTTATCCATGAAAAGTCGCTGCATTTAGGTTGCTGCGACGGTGATTCTTCTGGGTTTTACCACGTGTCCGGATTTTATGCACGATGTGCATGCCCGAATTCTGACGGTCTGTCCTTCTCGGATACATTTTACACTTTGAAGATTGGGATACCAGCGCTTTTTGTTTTTATTATGGGCGTGGCTTACACTGTACCCGACGACAGGCTTCTTGCCACAAATATCACATACTCTCGACATAGGAGAACTCCTTTTAATCTGGAAATTTTAAGAATCTTGAACTATAATCAATTGGAAAAAGAACTTCAAGTATTTTTTCAGAATTTTTTTCAATCGAAGAAATTGAAGGCCGGGAGGTAATAGAAGCGTTGTCTGGATCTCAAGCTTGTCCAAACCCGGGAGGCCTTTCACCCTCCCTGAATCATACCCCTGAAATTTTTCATCATATTCACCTGATCGGTATTTGCGGAACCGGCATGGCTTCCCTTGCAGGGATGCTCAAAGCAAAAGGATATGCAATAACCGGATCCGACAAAAACATTTACCCTCCCATGAGCGACCTGCTCCACTCCCTTGAAATTCCGATCTTCGAAGGGTACCTGCCGGACCACCTTCATCCCGCTCCGGATCTGGTCATCGTAGGGAATGTGGTACCCAGGGAAAATCCGGAAGCCTTAGAATTGGGGCGCCTACAGCTTCCATACCTGTCGTTTCCCCAGGCCATCGGCCACTTTGCCCTCAAAGGAAAACAATCCATCGTGGTCAGCGGAACACACGGAAAGACAACCACTTCTTCCATGGCAGCATGGGCTCTGGAAACGGCAGGAATGGATCCGGGATTCATGATCGGCGGGATCCCTTTGAATTTCAAAAAGAATTTCAAATCAGGAACCGGTCGGCATTTCGTCATAGAAGGGGATGAATACGATACGGCCTTCTTCGACAAGGGGCCAAAATTCCTCCACTACGCACCGTGGGCAACCATCCTTACGAGCATAGAATTTGATCACGCAGATATCTATCGGGACCTGGATCACGTTGCCCAGAGTTTCAGAAAACTGATCGGTATCATTCCACCCGATGGGATACTCATCGCCAACGGGGACGACAAAACCATTCTCTCTGAAATTGAAATGGCTGGATGCAGAGTGGAGACCTACGGTTTTTCCGACAAAAACCGCTGGCGACCAGCGGATATCATGGTCGATGAAAGGGCCACAAGAGTAACGATCATGAAAGACGGCAAGAGATACCTTACTCTGGTAACACCTGTTTATGGTCAGCATAACATATCCAATCTCCTGTCAACGATTGTTTTGGGACACAGGCTTGGCATCTCACCGGAATTACTCGTCAAATCCGCAAAGACTTTCAGGGGAGTCAAAAGAAGACAAGAGATTGTGGGAGAAAAAAACGGAATCCTCATCCTCGACGATTTTGCCCATCATCCCACGGCCGTTAGAGAAACCATAGGGGCGGTGAGAGAAAAATACAGGGACCGAAGAATCATGGCCATATTTGAGCCCAGGTCCAATTCCAGCAGACGTAATATATTCCAGGACACCTATGCCCAGTCATTTGACATGGCCCATGTCGTCATGATCCCGGAACCATCTCTCATGGAAAAAATTGATGAAGCAGAAAGGTTCTCATCCCGCAAGCTTGTAAGCGATCTCCAAAAAAGAAGTCTGAGCGCCTTCTATTTTGAAACAACCGATAATTTGCTGGACGCCATTGCAACAACAGCAAAGCGGGGAGATGTCCTGTTGATCATGTCCAATGGCGGTTTTGACAATATCCATCAAAGACTGATGAAGATACTTTAAATGCATACAGGTAAGAGTGAAAGGAACAGGAGTTATGGAAAAACTGGTAAAAACGGTTCCCATTGCAGGGGGCAATCTGCTGGAAATTCTCGATAGATCCCGGAATATCACAAAAGATATCTGGCAGTTAAATATCCTTTTCAGGGCGAAAATTTACATTAAAGAAGAGATGTTCACAGGAGAAGATCCCCAGAAATTCAGCGTCGCTGAACTTATGAAAACCCTTGGCAATTCAGTTCTTTTTGAGGTAGTCCGGGAAAGAAAATTCATTCATGAAAAAGAAAGAGACAGGGCACTTGAAAGTCTTGTGGACGATTTTCTGAACAACAACGGCGACTATCTTCAGGATGCTGATTTTCCAAAAAAGTTCATTATCCGCAAATTTCTCGAATCACAGAAGGCGGGTATTTTCTGGACGCGTTAAGCTTTCCATCCATAAATGGCCCTTTTTTGCAATTTCGCCGTCAAACTGCGGGTTTCCCCCGCAAAAAGCGCGGGATCTACGACTTGACCTTGCAAAAAGGTCATTTCTGAATTGGAAACCATACCGTAGTGTAATGGATGGGGAGTAACCTAAAGAGTGCGGAGGTACCCTTCAATTCGATCCATGCCCTCTTTAATGTTCTCAATGGAATTTGCGTAGGAAAACCTCAGAAATCCTTCCACGTTCTTTCCAAAATCAACTCCGGGAGCAACACCAACACCTGCCTTTTCAAGGATATCAATAGCCAGATCATAGGAACTTTCAGTGAGGTGTTTCGCGTTCGCCAACATGTAAAACGCTCCGGCAGGCTCCACCGCAAGACCGAATCCCATCTTTCTTACCCGCTCGATCATATATCTGCGCCGTTGGTCATAGGTCTCTTTCATCGCCCTGACATCGTCCTGTGCTTTGGTAAGGGCTGCAACACCGGCCCACTGGGATATACTGCCGGCGGAGATGAAAAAATTCTGCTGTACCTTTTGCAGGGGCCGAATAAAATCCGGCGGAGCAATGATGTATCCGAGCCTCCATCCAGTCATGGCAAAAAGCTTGGAAAATCCGTTCAGCACAAAAGCGTTTTCCGTATATTCCAAGATGGAATGTTCTTTTTCACCGTAAACAAGACCATGGTAAATCTCATCAGAGACAATAGGAAGACCGATTTCGGCAATCGCTTCCATCCGATCGGAGGATAGAAGGTTTCCCGTGGGGTTTGACGGAGAATTAATGATAACCGCCCTGGTCCGAGGCCCCATACTTTTCTTGATAAGGTCAGGCTCTAATTGAAAAGCGTCCTTTTCTTCCGCTTTCACGGTTACAGCCCCGGCACCCAGGAATTCGGCGAAATTCGGATAACAGGGATAGTGGGGATCAGACATAATAATCTCATCGCCCGCTTCCAAAAGAGCCGAAAAGAGCATGAAAAGAGCCGGTGAAGTCCCCGAGGTGACGATGACGCGATCAGGAGTAATGGACACACCATATTGCTGGTAATAATAATTACAGATCGCTTCTCTCAGCTCAATGATTCCAAGGCTGTGGGTGTAATGGGTTTCGCCCCTGGCAATAGCTTCTGTCGCGGCATCGCATATACATTGTGGGGTACAGAAATCAGGCTCGCCGATTTCCAGGTGGACAATATTCTGCCCCTTTTTTTCAAGTTCGTGGGCTTTTTCAAGGATATCCATCACGATAAACGGAGGGATATTGCTGGCCCTTTTCGTTACTCTTCCCATAACACTGAAATCCTCATCATTGTTCTAAATAACTTTGTTCAAAGAATACTCAATAATCGCCTGTGCCCCCGCATTCATGAGTCTGGGAATCAAATCCCTTACCACCTTTGCATCGACCACGGTCTCCACGGAGAGCCAGTCTGACTCATACAAAGACGCCACGGTTGGGGCATTGAGACTTGGCAACAGATCAATGATCGCAGGCATATCGGTCTGCGCAACATTCATTTTCAAAGCGACCATATTTTCTGCCTTAAGCGCTCCTTTTAAAAGCAGGATAATCTGCCCGATCTTTTCCACCTTCCACGGGTCTTCATAGGCCACCCTGTTTGCAATCAACTGGGTATTGGTCTCCATTAGATCCTTGATAATGTTCAAACCATGGGCTTTTATGGTGGACCCTGTTTCGGTCACCTCCACAATGGCATCCGCAAGACCTGACACGACCTTGGCCTCCGTAGCTCCCCAGGAAAACTCCACCTTGACATTTACATTTCTCTCCTCGAAATATCTTTTGGTAAAATTCACCAACTCGGTAGAAATTTTCTTGCCTTCAAGGTCTTCGATCTTTTTAATTCCAGAACCAGCAGGAACAGCCAAAACCCATCGGGCCGGATTCTGGCTCACCTTGGAATACACCAGGTCATCCACCAGAATCACATCCGACTCGTTCTCTTCTATCCAGTCTTTTCCAGTAAGGCCCGCGTCCAGCGTTCCACTTTCCACATATCTGGACATCTCCTGCGCGCGACAGATGGCGCATTCAATCTCTTCGTCATTGATATCCGGAAAATAACTTCGTCCGTTGACGTTTATTTTCCAGCCGGATTTTTCAAAGAGTTTTATGGTGGCATTTTGAAGACTTCCCTTTGGTATTCCAAATTTCAGTTTTTTCATTTTCCGTATACCTCTTTCGGGTCAAACAGCCTTTCTCCCACGATGACTACGCTACCGTCTTTTTCCACCTTTTTGTGGAAGCATGTTTCATGACCCGTATGACATGCCGCACCTCCCACCTGCTCAACCCTGAACAGAACCGTATCGTCATCGCAGTCGGCATAAACTTCCTTGATCTTCTGGACGTTTCCCGACGTCCCACCTTTATGCCAAAGCTCCTCGCGGGATCGACTCCAGTAATGGGCTTCTCCGGTTTCGAGCGTCTTCTTCCACGACTCTTCATTAATATAGGCCAGCATCAAAACCTTACCAGATGCATGTTCCTGAACAATTGCAGGGAGAAGCCCCTGCCCTTTTGAAAAGTTGAGTTCAATCATGGCGTCTTATTCCTTCTAAAAGAAAATTTGTAAAACTTTATTTTATAGCACTTATCATGTTTCAAGAACAAGAAAATTTCAAATCTCACACAATTATTTACCGCCCGCTTGTCCCGCTTGCGGGGCTACGCTCAAGACGCAAAGAACGCAAAGATCTTGTTTTTTTACCGAATCGGAACGGACGATTCGGTAAAGCAATCGGCCCTTCGGG